>JAAXOC010000095.1 GCA_014237145.1 ANME-2 cluster archaeon | reverse complement strand
TCCAACCCTGGCTCTCGGAAACGTTGATAACGTAGCAAGCGACTGGGGCAGGAACTTTGACCTGAACCACTCGGTCACAGTAACCAATGCAGCCGCAAACAACGTGAACGTGACCTACAACGTCTCATGGATCACAGATAATAACACCATGGGAACGATAGCAGAAGGCGGGATGAAATGGTACAACCAGACACGCTCAAACTTGACAGTCCAGAAGACCACGGTCAAGGTGGATGCAACTTCATCGACCGGATCTGCAACAAACGACAGCGAGATATTCCTGTTTAACATAACAAGACGGAACATAGATATCACATCTCAGCCGGAATCCACGCAATCCGTTGGCACAGACACGACTTTCTGGATAAACGCTTCAGCAAATGACGAACACGGAGAAGACCTCATCTGCAAAGCCGATCTGATCCGGGAAGGAGTTATCATCGGGAATCAAACCATATCAAACGGAAACGTGAACTTCAGCAGGATAGAGTCCATTGCAGGGACGTTCAACTTCTCAGTCCGGTTCTACAACACGAGTCATTACGACAACAAGTCTACAAGTAACTCAACTGTGACAGTCCGCGGTCCAACCCTGGCTCTCGGAAACGTTGATAACGTAGCAAGCGACTGGGGAAGAGACTTCAACCTGAACCACTCGGTCACAGTAACCAACGCAATCGCAAACAACGTGAACGTGACCTACAATGTCTCATGGATCACGGATAACAACACCATGGGAACGATGTTAGAAGACGGGATGAAATGGCACAACCAGACACGCTCAAACTTGACAGTACAGGAGATCGCGGTCAAGGTGGATGCAACCTCAACGACCGGATCTGCAATAAACGACAGCGAGATATTCCTGTTAAACATAACAAGACGGAACATAGATATCACATCTCAGCCGGAATCCACGCAATCCGTTGGCACAGACACGACTTTCTGGATAAACGCTTCAGCAAATGACGAACACGGAGAAGACCTCATCTGCAAAGCCGATCTGATCCGGGAAGGAGTTATCATCGGGAATCAAACCATCTCAAACGGAAATGTGAACTTCAGCAGGATAGAGTCCACCGCAGGCACGTTTAACTTTTCAGTCCGGTTCTACAACACGAGTCACTACAACAACGCGTCCACAAGCAACTCAACTGTGACAGTCCACGGTCCAACACTTGCTCTCGGAAACGTTGATAACGTAGCAAGCGACTGGGGCAGGAACTTTGACCTGAACCACTCGGTCACAGTAACCAACACAATCGCAAACAACGTGAACGTGACCTACAATGTCTCTTGGATCACGGATAATAACAACATGGGAACGATAGCAAAAGACGGGATGAAATGGCACAACCAGTCACGCTTAAACTCGACAGTCCAGAAGATCACGGTCAAGGTGGATGCAACCTCAACGACCGGATCTGCAATAAACGACAGCGAGACGTTTAGCATCAACATCACCAGACGGGACATAACCATAACAGCAAATCCAGGGTCAGAACAAACCGTGGGTGTTGGTGATACGTTCTGGATAAACGGTAGTGCGAAAGACGAACACAACGAGGCGTTCATAGCAAAAGCAGACCTGATAAAAGACGGAAGTATCGTAAATACTACTGATGTCATGAATGGAAATGCGAACTTCTCAACAGACGAATCTGCTGCCGGAATATTCAATTTCTCAATCCGGTTCTACAACACGACTCATTATGACAACAAGTCTACAAGCAACTCAACGGTAACTGTCCGCGGTCCAATACTGACTCTCGACAACGTCAATGACATAACCCGCGACTGGGGAAAAAGCTTTAACCTGAACCACTCGGTCACGGTAACCAATGCAGCCGCTAGCAACGTGAACCTGACTTACAACGTATCATGGATCCTGAATTACGATACAATGGGAACGATAGCACAAGGCGGAATGAGATGGCACAACCAGACACTTTCTAACTCGACAGTGCAAAACATCACGCTAAGGGTGGATGCAACATCAACTACCGGATCCGCAATAAACGACACAGGTAAGTTCCAGTTAAACATAACGAGGCGGAACATGGAAATCACATCTCAGCCGAAACCAGCACAGACCTTTGACCCTGACACGACCTTCTGGATAAACGCTTCTGCAAGAGACGAATATGGAGATATACTCATCGGTACTGCCGGTCTGATAAAAGATGGAACCATTATCGAGAGTCAGGATATATCAAGCGGGAATGTGAACTTCAGCAGGACAGAACCTCTGGCAGGGACATTTAACTTCTCAATACGGTTCTATAACCTCACGCATTACAACAATGCTTCAACCTCCAATTCGTCTGTAACCATTAATGGACCAACTCTGGCAATTAGCAATATCACCGGGATAACCAGAGACTGGGGTAGAAATTTCAACCTGAACCATTCGGTCACGGTAGCAAATGCAACAGCAACCAAAATGAAAGTGAGCTACAATGTCTCATGGCTTACAGAATGTACACTGGGAACAGTGAACAAGGACGCGACCGGATGGGGAAACCAGACTGTCTCAAACTCGACGGTTCAGAGAATCACTGTCAGGGTGAATGCAAACTCGACAAATACATCCACAGTTAATGACACCGACACCTTCAAGGTGAATATAACAAAACGAGATATAAATATCACATCTTCTCCGCCTGCTACTAATACTGTTAATCCAGGCAAAACCTTCTGGCTAAACGCCACTACACAGGGAGAATATGCTGAAAACTTTATAGGAAATGCGACTCTGGTAAGGGATGGAATTATAGTAGGTACACCAAAGGCGGTAACAGACGGAAATGCCTCCTTCAACCGGACAGAATCTTCAACAGGAACATATAAATTCTCTATTCGGTTCTATAACTTGACTTATTATTTCAACGCATCTACTGACAACTCCACGGTTAGCGTCGAAAACCCACCATCAAGCAGTGGAGGCGGCAGTAGTGGTGGTATTGGCACCAGCGATGAACCTGAGAATGTAGACGAAACAGTTGTCTTAAGAATATATCTTCAAGCTGGTGAGTCTTCGAACTACAACTTCAATAATGTAGTAACATCAGTTGATGTTACACCAGACAAAACCTATGGCCTGGTAGCAGCAAAGATCGAAGTCCTGAAAGGCCGGCCTAGCAGTATAACCACTGACCCGCCTGCCGGTGAAATATACAAGTATGTCGACGTATTTGTCGGAACCAGTGGATGGTCTAAAGATAAGTTCTCCAGTTCAGTTATAAATTTCCAGGTACCAGCAACCTGGTTCGAAGAGAACAACATCGACCCTGCCACTGTTACCCTATACAGGCACCATGATGGTAAATGGAAGCTCCTTAAGACCACAATGACCGGGCAGGCTGGCGGACACTACCAGTATTCATCGCCGACCCCTGGATTCTCCACATTTATGGTACTGGGGCAGGTTGAGGGGTCAAGTGACGGTGAACCTGCTGCTGCAACGGCTTTTGGTACAGTGGCTGAGCCTACGCCTACACCAGAAACTACTTCGGACAAGGGGATACCCGGATTCGGTATAATGTTGGGAATTATTGGGGTACTGATCGCAGTGTATTCAAGGAAGAAATAAAAAATTGGGATTTAGAGGGGTGCAATGCCCCTCAATCTTAATGGCAATGCTCTAATTTCGAGTCAACCTTCAAGTACCGGATTATGAAGGGTATAGGGCACAATTCTTTCTTTTTCGTCAATGTCCACGATGCATTAAAAAGGATGCATTAAATAGAATAGACATCAAAAGTGTCCACGATGTATTGAGACTTTCCAAATAAATGATCCACCCAGATATTTGGATTAACTTTTAGATTCGTTTAATACTATTATCTCAATTTCTGATATTACTTGCGCGATTCCAATCTCTGTAGATGGTTCTACTTTCGTACCTGTATGCTTATGATGTGGAAATGAAAGGATGTCCTTATGATGAGGTGCATTGTCATATCGAAATATTAAATTGCTATTGTTATCTGATAGATTAAATCGATATTTTAATCGTTCTTTTCCAATTGAGATATATTCCATAAAGTCAAGTAAATAACCACCCATGAATAATAATCTTCCTTTAATCATTCCTTCATCACTGCTGAATTCTATAAATTCAATGGATTTATCAATAATCAGTCTTGAGTTATTCAATATTTGTTCAACGGATTTAAAATAATCCGCAATTACCAATGGACAATCACCCCTTTTGCTTTGTTCAATCTATCTTCTATTATTGATAGACCTTTTTTTAGGCCCCACCATTCAAAGAAATCCTGTGAATCTCCAATGTCTCCTTGATCAAATTTTTTTTGGAATTCTGAAGATTTCATGTTGTATTTTTCTTCAAATAGTTTAATTTCACTATTAAGCAAGCTAATCTTCGACTCCAATAGGATTATTTCCCTATTGATCGAATCTCTAACAATAGGAATTGCATCTTCAGAAATTGCTATATTCATATTTTATTATACACTATTGTCTATTATTAAAGTTTTGTAATGAATTATGTTATGATAATGTTATGAGGACCGAGAGTGTCTCATTTATGGTAGATACGCATACTGGAGGAGAGCAGACAAGAATAGTCCTTGGAGAATTTTCGCTCAGAATGTGGTGAGGGTGGAAGAGTCGATCGATATCCTGAATAAGAACCGTCATCCTGATCTGCCTATACTGGATATCGGGCTGGAGACTATTGTGAAATTCTCAAAAGATATCAGGAATGCAAGGACAGTTGTTATGAACGGCCCGGCTGGAGTGTTCGAAAGGGAGCTTTTCACTCTTGGGACAGTTGAACTCATCGATGCGGCTACTAAATCGGGTTTTAGTGTTATTGGCGGCGGGCATAGTGCGGCAGTAGTGGAACAACTTGGTGTGGGATCAAGGATTGATCATATCAGTACGGGTGGGGGTGCCTGTATCGACTTTCTGGCTGGCGAGAAGCTGCCTGGTATCGATGCGTTGAAGGAGTCGGCTGTGCAGTACAGGGCGAAATAGGATCGGGTGTGGATATTTGGGTTTGTATGCGTCTGGCTAACTTTGTTTCTATGTAGGTTTTCTGAGATGGTGCGGGTCTATTATCCTGGATGTGTTCCCCTGCCGGGATGTTGATGTTTGTCTTGTTGGTGACTGATATTTCGATTGTTCTCGTTAGAAAATATACTCGATCCCCTCATACACCACTGCTGCCTGTGTTCAGACGACTCCGCACATGCGGAAGGTGCGTATTGATAGAGATGCGCCGCCTGCCTGCCCGTACCCATGCCAACAGTCGAAACAGTTATTATATTTTGAATCATAATATACTCAAAATAGAGATGGGCACTGTTAAATATTATCTATACAAAACCGAGATTATGAGTGCTAAAACAATATCAATTAGGCCCGACCTGTACGAAATACTCAATAGTACGAAGGGGGAGACTGAAAGTTTCAGCAACGTGATAGAGCGGTTGGTAAAGGAGAAAAAGGTAAATTTATCAGAGTTTTTTGGAGTTCTAAGCGATAGTAGAGTATTAGATGAATTAGATGCGGAATCTAAGAAGATGAGGGAAAATTCGAGAGTTAGAATATGATCGTTCTCGATACAAGCTTTCTAATTGATCTTTTCAAGGGCGAGCGCGGGACATTAAGTATAATCGATTCTGATGTAGCAACAACAGTTATAACATACCACGAGATTTTATCTGGAATAAAACATAAAAAGGCTAAGAAAGAGGAAATGTTTTTCAGAAGATTTTTCTCAAAGATCAAGATTCTTGAATTTGATTTAAATGCAGCAGAGAAATCAAGCGAGATAATGGCAGACTTGTTGACCACAGGGAGACCGGTTAATACGCTTGATGTCCTTATAGCAGGCATTGCCATCACAAACGGGGCGGAAAAGATAGCTACGAGGGATAAGGATTTCATGGAAATATCTGAAGTGTCCCTGCTGGAAACTCTATTCTACTGATAAAAGACCGGGAGTTCGTTTGAAACTCCCCATATCCCGAATGTCAACATATTTTTTTGAACCAGTGGATGGTCTAAAGATAAGTTCTCCAGTTCAGTTATAAATTTCCAGGTACCTGCAACCTGGTTCGAAGAGAACAACATCGACCCTGCCACTGTTACCCTATAGAGGCACCATGATGGTAAATGGAAGCTCCTTAAGACCACAATGACCGGGCAAGCTGGCGGATACTACCAGTATTCATCGCCGACCCCTGGATTCTCTACCTTCATGATACTGGGGCAGGTTGAGGAGTCAAGTGACGGTGAACCTGCTGCTGCGACGGCTTTTGGTACAGTGGCTGAGCCTACGCCTACGCCAGAAACTACTTCGGACAAGGGGATACCCGGATTCGGGATACTGGCGGGGATTATGGGGATAATGATCGCAGTGTATTCAAGAAGGAAATAAGGTTGGAGTATTTTGAGGGGTGCATACCCCTCAATCTCATTTATTATTATTTTGGTCGTAAAATTGAAATTGTTGAGTATTTTGCGACGGTGTGAAATTATGCACACTCGGGACTATTTGTAACCGAAAGTACTGTTATAAGAGTATATTTATTATACTTGTCTATCATAAACTAATGATGGTGAGCTCAAATGACTGAATATCTAACAGACGAGGGATTGAAATTTTTAATTCCCAGATATTTCAAAAATAAATCCGAGCTATTGGATGAAGCTGTAAAATTGATATTACGCTCAAATCAGTCGATCAGGGTAGAACTGGCTATCAATCTCTATGTACGGGAGAAAGCATCACTTGCAAAAGCAGCCGAAATGGCGGGGGTTACCACACCAGAGTTTAAAGAGATCCTGGCAGAAAAGGGATACAAAAGAGTTGTTGAAGGTGACTCCATAGAAAAGATCGATCAAAAGATCACTGAGGTTTTTGGATGATATCGGTGGTCGACACCGATATTCTAAGTATGTTTGGTAAAGTCAGATCCATTGCCACATTGAAACGGCTCTTCAAGGAACTTAAAATGCCTTCAGCAGTATATGAGGAACTTTTAAGAGCCAAAGAAGTAGGTTTTTCATTCGTTGACGATGTTTTTACTGATATAGAAGTAATTAATCTGAGTGAAGATGAACATAAAGAATATGTTTCACTTATTAATAATGAAAAATATCTACACAAAGGCGAACTTCAAGGAATTATTATCTGCAAACATAGGGGCGGAATACTTCTCACAAACGACAAAAAGGCAAAAAATTTCTGCACCAAAAACGGGATTTTATATTTTGACATTAAAGGCATTCTAAGGGCACTCATTTTAAGGGGCATCTTAAACGAAGAAGAAATACAAAAACTGGCTGCCCGGATCGAAGAAACGGATAATACCACAATTAAGGGACTTGAGGAAATATTTAAAGCACGTTAAGTATTGTTCTTTGGTGTCCAGTCCATTTGGATTCGCTATTTTGGATTAAACCGGCACTTTCTCAGGCAGCTTAGGCACGGCTTTCGTGAACGCTTCCGATTCGCACCCCGCACCTGCCCCGTTTCCTGTGTTCAGACCACACACAGGCGGCATGTGCGTGTATATAGAGATGCGCCGCCGGTTCGATCGCGGGAATGGTAGAGGATGCAGACGCGGCAGGAGTGGTTGTGCAGGCAGCGCGCACGTCTGTGATCGAGTATGTATCGCCGGCGGGCTTAGTGCAGCGAAAATCGAACTCCTGACAGGCAGGCTGGCGGAAACTAGTAGTATTCATCGCCGACCCCTGGATTCTCTACCTTCATGATACTGGGGCAGGTCGAGGGGTCAAGCAGCGGAGAACCTGCTGCAACATCTGGTATAGTGGCTGAGCCTACGCCTACGACAGAAACTACTTCGGACAAAGGGATACCCGGATTTGGGTTAATGCTTGGGATTATGGGGATACTGGTCGCAGTGTATTCAAGGAAGAAATAAAAAATGGGGATTTTGAGGGGTGCATACCCCTTAATCTCAGGACAGTGGTGGAACTGGTTGAGAGGGAGGCTACTCCCAGGACTGTAGGGAAGGCTTTGGGGTATTGGATATGAGGGGAGTGTTGAAAACCTAGTTTAAAATGCCCGGGTCATATCAGGCCGTTTCATTAACAGGGCAACCATTATACCTGTGAATATTCCTGCACCCACCGATACGGTGAAACCCCCGATCAGCAACATGGGTTCGATAGCGGGACTGACATTGAGACCGATAACCCTGGTAAGTATATTATTCAAAAACATATTTCCGACCACGGCCAGCAGTACTCCTGTGAGACCTCCCCCTGCCGAAAGGAACAATGATTCATAGAATACTGTTTTTAGAATGGAAATTCTTGAGATACCGATGGCGCTCATTACTGCCATATCCCCCTCCAGTTCACTGACCGACATTACCATAGTCGTGCCGATAAACAACATCCCGAGGATAAAAGAGACCAGGGCTGTAGCTGCTGCTGTTGCAAGGATGCGCTTGTCACTTATTATTTTGAAAGTAGTATATTCAGAGCCTGATAATACAAGATGGTCAGGGTAGAGTTTTTCCAGCAGGGGTCCTGCATCAGGCCCCTCTACCAGGATCTGGTCTGCCCTGTCACCTTCCAGGTTTCCGGTAATATACTGTAATTCAGATAGATGGATCACTACAACAGGAATTCCGGAATAATCCACAGTGTCTATGATATTGACCACCTTGAAGCCCTTTGGAGATGCAAAGATTCCGGTGGAAATGTCAAGGTTCAACCGGTCACCCACATCCAGTCCAAGGAGGTCTGCCATCTGCCTGTTAATAACAGCTTCATCGGTCCATCCTCCCCCAAAGAAGTATGGGTCACCGCCTTTAAAACCGCTTGCTGCAGCCGGCATAACATCAATTGCGCCAGGGATCACACCCGTTGCAAGCACTACACTGGTCTTATTTGGATCATTGGTATATGCATATACCACCCTGTTTAGCACAGGACTTGCCCCTTTGACCCTTGGGTCAAGGAACAGGGTCTCTATCTCACTGTGGACATCACCCAGCATGGTCTGCCCCGAACCCAATACCGGGTCCAGGATGTCCGAGTCAGCGGGCACCACCCAGAAATCTATGGAACCGGAGGCGGCGCTGTTCTCTTTTAGTCCCAGGCTTACCGATGTCAGTAGTACCATCAGGGCGATGGCAATACCGATGGCTGTTATGGTAAAGAGTGTCCGGTATCGACGGCGGCGCAGGTTCTTCAACGACATCTTCAGGTATGTCACTGCACAATTCTCCCGTCTTTGAGATGAATGACCCTGTGTGCTCTGGAGGTCACTGATTTGTCATGGCTTACTATAATTATTGTTTGAAGGAATTCGCGGTTAATTGATTTAAATATGTCCAGGATGCGTCTCCCTGTACCGGAATCCAGTTCACCGGTCGGTTCGTCAGCAAATACGATGGCCGGCCTGTTGGCCAGTGCCCTGGCAATGGCCACCCTCTGTTGTTCCCCTCCGCTTAACTGGGAGGGTATATGCCGGGTCCGGCTGCCTAACCCCACAGATTCCAGCAATGACCCGGTCCTTTCCCTTCGTTCTTTCCCGGGCACACCGGCTTCACGCATAGGAAGTTCCACGTTCTCAAATGCGGTGAGGGTGGGCAGGAGATGGAACTGCTGGAATACGAACCCCAGTTGCCTGAGCCTGAGCTTAGCCAGTGATTTTGATGATAGCGTTGAAGTGTCTGTATTATTGATATAGATTTTACCAGAGGTGGGATGGTCGATGCAGCCTAGCATATGCAATAAGGTGGACTTGCCTGAACCGCTGGGTCCGTTAATGGCTACAAATTCTCCCTCCTCTATCTTTAGGTTCACATCTTGTAGGGCATCTATGGCGATATTGTTTATCCTATACCTTTTTGTGAGGTTAATGGCTTGTATTATGTTCATGTTAAGTTTTTATAGTTAGTTATTACTGTAATATATACAGTTGGTTCGTATCAAGGTCCTTGATAAAATACAATCTGCTCTTTTCAACACCAAATAACTTATCAGGATTCTTCAAACAGATAAACTTGGTCTTAGTAAATAATTTATTGGTCTTATATTTAATTCTTCTGATTTAATCAATAATGTTATTCGTAATCCTAATGATATGAAATTTGTCATAAGTGATCTTTGCATTATGGAGGTACTCAATAGCTCCACCACACCCCTGCATATCCCTGGCTCGCCTGGGAGGCCGCAGGATAAGTATGCTGAAACCTTCGGGCTGGGGCGGCAAGTTTATACGAACGCAGATTTAGTTTTCAGGCAAGTGAACACAATACTTGATAATGTTACAGCACTAAAATATCCGACAGCCACAAAAAATGGTAAAGTATATCTGTAATTTTAAGACAATTTCATATAAAATAAATATTTACACGGAAAGGTTTAAATGGTGTTTCTTGGTGTTGTTCATAGGTCCTAAATAAAAGCATAAAACTACAAGGACGCCTCAGGGCCGCTCTGTAGGAGATGGACAGAAATGCCATTGATCCAGATGACCCGTATTCTAATTTCTGATTTATGCCCTTAGCCGCGGTATTCTTACTTCGGCAAAAAGGAGGCAATCAACCACTGCCAGGATGCTGGGAATAATGGGAATCGGTGCATATTTTTTTCATTGAATATAAATAAAATATTCAATATCTAATATCATTTATGCTTATAAATCTGGAAAGTACAGACGACGCAAGCGTCGCAGAAAATAGAAACCCTTGCAAATCATCTTCACAAAACCGGTCCGCAAGCCAAGGGTAAAATCAAAAAGACATTATCGTACCAAAAAGTATATACAATTAAAGATATTTTCGCAGAAAAACCAGCATCATATAATATGAGTATAAATAAATTTTAAGTGCTCCGATGGGGATTTGAACCCCAGTCGCAGGAGTGAGAGTCCTGCATGATTGGCCGTGCTACACTATCGGAGCAGATGGTAGAATGATTCTTAATAATTGTTTTTCCATTTAACCTTTTTGTAAGTACATAGAAAAAACACTACATACTAAAGTAGATTCAAATGAAAGGATGATTTAACTTTTTAAAATCGATTGTCTAACCCAGGATACAATAAAAATATATATAAAGTGCCCACAAGGACAAAATGCAAAACATAATAGATAAATTTCTAAATATGAAATAATGAATTGATAATGAAAAAATATGGATTTTTCTTGTTAAGAATTTATGAACCACTATCAGTTGACATTATATATGAAAATGTATTGATGCAAATATCTAATACGAATAAAAAATCTATAACGAAAAATCAACATGCTTCGACATAACTTATGAAATAGGTTTAAATACTATTACTTAAAAACATGAGCGGTAACAGTAAACCATTAAAGGGGTATTGATTATGACAGAAACAAGAAATTTTGTATTGAGAGATAAGAAAGGCAAAGAACATGGAGTGTTTACTGGTAAACAGCCCAGACAAGCTGCCCTCAAAGCAGCTAACAGGGGAAATGGAACCAAGAAGAGGCCAGAACTAATCATTCTCAGGGAAAGAGGTACAAAGAAACTCCACCATTATAATGGATGGAGAGAAGAGGTTTCTGCTCCAAAGAACAAACCAAGCTGGATGCCAGACAATATCAAGAAACCTAACGTAAAGAAGATCCATATCGAAATAGTTGATAAAATTTAAAACAACTCTGTCCCTGCAAAGGGTTCTTTTTTTTCTTTTTCAAATTTAACCTGAAGTGGAACTTTTTAGATGTAAATGGGCGTATATGCCCGGAATCAAAACCAGCCCCCCCATTGACATCGGGGAAGCACTATCAGGTGAGTAAGCGGGCATGCTGGGAGTCGAACCCAGGTTCCAGGCTCCGGAGGCCTGAGTGATATCCTCTACACTACATGCCCAGACAGAACATAATAAGCAGCTCCTGATATAAAGGCGCCACCCATTGTGGCTACAAGATTCACCCCACTATTGGAGAGCCAGCCCCTTTGCTGTAAAGTAGCACCCAGAAGGCTATCAAAATTAGTACCCAAAAATCCGCCCAGTATAACGATCAACATCCAGAAAACATAGGTAGTAGGACCTGAAGCAGGCAGGTCTATCACACCCAACACCAGGGCCAGCACACCGATGATGAAAGACCCGGCAATGCATACCAGTTCGCCCAGCCTGGAAACCGCCCCGTCGGTCCCTGGTCTGGCAGGTTTGAAGTTAGTGATCATCACAGGTTTGCCCCGATATGTCTCCCCTATCTCACTTGCAAGAGTGTCCCCGGTAGCCGTTGCCACTGCACCAAGATAAGCGAACATCAGCACTGCACCGAACTGGGGATAAATCTCGTGATACATGCCATAGGCCACGGCCAGTATAAGTGCAATAATAGAATTGCAAAGTACATTCTCATAGCTCCTGACCCCCCCTTTGTCCTGTGCTACCCCCATAATTTGCTTATAATCATATCCGTACCTGGTAAAAGCCCCCCCCAACAGGAAAAATGTGATCAGTATCAGGTACCAGTTGAAGTTGGTAAAAACTATGATCAGTACACCCAGCAAGGTGGCCGAAAGCATAGCTGACACATCTGCAATATCAAAACGGTATGCCAGATATGCTAAAAATAATGAGAATATGAAGATGGCCGACAAGTGGTCAAAGTTCACATAATACCCAAAACCGGCAAAAAGCCACATGATCATGAACGAACCCAGTATCATTGTCAGGTTCTTATCTGTCCTGGACGGGATGGATTCCAGCAGTGCACCTGTCACGGCACCAATGAGCGCAAGGAAGAACAACTGGCTCAGTGTTACGTAAACATTGAGCCAGCTAATGATCCAGTATGCCATTACACATGCTGTTAATGCACCGATCACAATAAGGCCGATACTTGATGTGGCTGAAATAAACTTATCGTCCAGTTCAGGTTTTCGACCTCCCCTCGTACGGATTACGCATGCTGCCGCACTACCGGCACAGGTGATAGAAATAGAAGCACCTATGATATACAGCGGAAATTCGTACCCTAAATACTCCATTAAAATGGCCAGGGACCCCATAATAATTACACCCAGTAACATGCCGGACAGTGATGACGGAAGAGCACTGTGTTGCCTGGACTTCAATAAATGGACAGCTAAAATGGGAATAAGTGCAACCACAATGTATATCAATGGGAAAAAGGGCAGCAGTATAGCTAACAGTATGAATTGCAATAGGTATTTGAAAGACACATCATTGCATACTTCAACAGACATTGATATCAAGGGTTCCAGACAACCTCACAAGGCAAATAATTTATCCTACAGGTATTACTAATATACAATGAAATTCTTTTCCCGGCTCTATGAGCAAAAGCTTGACAAGGTTATACGAAAGGATGTTTCTTCACTTCCCACCCATATCGTGCTTATCATTACAGAAAGTGACCTACTTGAGACTGGTTCTCCCGATAGGATACTTGACTTTATCACATGGTGCCGGGAATATGGTATCAATATCCTCACAATCTATGTCAGCCTGATAGACCTGGATACCGCGATCAAGGGCCAGGTTTACAATGAGCTGGTAACATGTTTAACTGATACATTGCTGGAGGTTGATGCTGGGATTGACCTGCTGTCTTTTGACGGGAAGATTAAAAATCTCAGGAAAGGTGAAACCTCAAGGATACAGATCAACATATCCCTGGGATATGGCGGCAAAAAAGAACTAACAGAAGCATTCAGGGAGATAATGTCCGAGGTTAGGGAGGGTAGGCTGAAACCAGGGGATATTGACGGGTCTGCCATTGAACAACACTTGCTTATCAAGTATGAACCTGACCTGGTGATACGTTCAGGAGGGAAACGCCTGGCTGATTTCCTGATCTGGCAGTCAGTGTATTCAGAAATATATTTCACTGATGTTAGCTGGGTCAATTTAAGAAAACTGGATTTCCTGCGTGCTCTAAGGGATTACCAGAAACGCCAGCGCAGATTCGGGAAATAAACCATTCCGGTCTATCCCATTTCGATCATCCCATCCCGGTCCATTAAAGCCTAGTGTCAAGTCAACATCAAAGTGTCAGATTATGAAGGGAATAGGGCACAATTCTAAAATCAAATTATTTCAATAATAATATTAGACGCAGATTTACACTGATACATTCACTTCCGCGGGAAGTGAATGCCTGCTACGCCTTAAGGGCGTGCAGGTTACGCAGATGCAACCTTAAATCTGCGTAAATCAGTGTAAATCTGCGTCTTAAAAATAACTGGGAAATGAAACAGTGTCAGATAATATATCTAGCGATATTGTATGGTTGACTTGACACTAGTCCACGCCATCCTGTAAGCTGAAATAGGCATCCTCACCATAACTCAATGTTTGCTCCTTATCTTGCATCAGGTCTGTGCCGTCCACTACTGCTTCAATATCCTCTACTTCCAGCACGAGCTGGTTGTAGTTGAACTTTATCCTGGCCACATCGTACCTGTATAGGTGCCTGTCCAGTATCTTTGCAGTAAGGTGTATTTTTTCACCCTGATCCCCTGAGGCTGATAAATGTATGGTATCCACACCCGGACCGAATTTCATTGTGGGTCCATGGTTGCTGCCTGTATACTCAAACTTCATTTCACTGAAATGGTAGCGCCTTTTAGTGACCATATCATCGAAAATGAACTCGAGGGGCGACCCGTAATTAAGGATTTTAGAGGGGAAATAACGGTACCATAACCTGGATTTATCGCTGAAATTGACCATGACGATCTTCCACGGCAGCGTGGAACCAAAACCCAGGGACCTTTCCAGCCAGAAACTGCCCTGGAAGTCCCGTCCGAATAATTCCCCCTCACATGTTGCGAACAGGTCGCTCATCTTACTTGCAACGAAATACTGAAACCCCCTGCTGTTGCGGGCATAGGCATCGAAATCCTCACTGTAGGCTATTCCGGACGGATAACTGACCAGTGGATTTTGTATATATCCTCCATTGAATTTCGAGGAGACCGAACTGAACTTTGTAACTACAGAATCCCTGTTCGTGACTATCATGTCATAAGTCGGGAATGAGTTGGTGATTGAGATTTCATACCCTGATTCGGTAACACACAGGAATTGGCCCGGGGTTACAGTGCAGTCACAACTGTCATGGACCAGGTCTGATACCTTACCGTCCCTATATTCCCAGATGCCGCAATAGCATGTAAATTTTTCATAACTGGATTGATTATTGATGAAATGTTTATCGTTCAGTTTATAATCAAAAGCCCCGTGGCTGATAAGTACCTGAAGCATTCTGGGGTTGTTTTGTTCATAATCTGACATGAGCCAGAACCAGTAGGCTCCGTTTAACAGTTTTAACTTGTTAACTGAGTAGATGGCCTGGTCCATATCTTCCCATAAACCAGCTACCATCCAGTCCTTTACCTTTGAAGGGAGCATGGTATCTTAACTGGATTATTAGAATATAATATATTTCGTTGTAATACAATACCTTAGTTATTAATCAGTAAACTACCATTAATACTTCCGATTTTCAAAGACCGTTCTTTTTTCTTGGGAATAGTACTATATCTGCCGGATAAAATCTTTCTGTACTGTTTCGATTGGAGCCTTACCTGGAATCAATCCTGTTTTCTTAAAGGATAATTGAAGTTTTTTTTATACAAGAGCTGCACATGACTCAAATTGTACTCAATACCAAAGTTCTTCTTTATATATTGCCGTAAGTCTTTTGCAATAGCAAATGCACCTTTACCGGCTTCGATTTTAAGTTCAGATAATTGCTCTTCACTTAATTTTGCTTGTCCGCCTTTATAATTGAGCAAGAGTAAAGAGTCGATTCCACCTTCTTTATAGTAATTGATCCAATTAGTGATGGTATTATTCGTAACTGATAAGAATTCAGCAATAGCTGAATATTTCCAACCAAGATACATGAGCTTAAACGCTTGAATGCGCTTCAGCGCTTTAACAGACTTGGTTTTCGGCTCAACAACTATAAGTTGTTCATATTCTGCATCTAAAATGCTAACTCGTTGAAATGGTTCACCTTTTTTCATATACCATATAATGCAGTCATAGTATATGAAAGTTATAAAAAATAGATGCGGTTTAGTATAATAAGTTTACAGACAAAGGTATGATTACCTTACATGCAAAAACTATAAACAGTATGGTAAACATATCTGTTATAGACACTGGTATTGGGATAATGCCTGATGATATTCCAAAATTATTTGCACCATTTGTAAGGCTTGGATCATCCCTTTCCGCAAAAACACAGGGAACAGGGCTTGGTCTATATTTGACAAAAAAACTCACAGAGGATGTACTTGGAGGCACAGTAGAAGTAACATCTGAGTATGGTACTGGCAGTACATTTGCCATAAACATTCCAGTTAAACTTGAAAAATATGACACGGAGGCTGAATCAAAATGAAGCGGGTGCTTGCAGTTGAAGATAATGAAAATAATATGAAACAAATCTGTTTAGTATTAAATAAACATGGGTACGAACCCATTAAAGCTTTTTCCAGGGAGGAAGGCGTAGAAAAAGCAATAGCGGAGAGGCTGGATTTAATATTGATGGATATCCAGCTTCCGGATATCAATGGAATAGAGGCTGTAAAACGCATTCGTATGGTGGATGACATGCAGGAAATCCCGATCATTGCCATAACTTCATATGCCATGGCAGGTGACAGGGAAAAGATACTTGATGTGGGGTGTGACGGGTACTTTTAAAAACCTATTGATCCACTGACTATTGTAGAAAAAATTGAAAAACTGAGGAACAATGACAATACTGGTAGTTGATGACAGGAAGACAGACAGGAAATTGGTTTCAACAATTCTTATATCCAATGGATATGAGGTGGCTGAAGCTGTGAGTGGTATTGATGCATTAAAGTATTTAAGAAAATCAAAACCAGACATGATAATATCAGATATTATGATGCCTGAGATGGATGGTTTCACACTGCTGCGTGAAATAAATAAAAGTGGGAACTTGAGTAATATTCCATTTATTTTCTACACTGCACATTATGTAAGCGAAAAGGACAAGGAACTTGCAGCTTCCCTGGGTGCATCACGGTTCATGATCAAGCCGACAGAGCCCAGGGACCTGCTCCATGAAATTAGAACCACCCTCAAAGAATATGAGATCGGGGTGACAGCACCTGTAAATCCCCTTATAAAGAGCGAGGAAGAATACCTGAAACTGTACAGTGACCGTATCTTCAGGAAACTTGAGGAAAAGATCAGTGAACTTGAAAATACAAAGAACTTCCTTGATACTGTACTTAGTGACATGGGGGACGGTGTGATGGTGACTGACTCTGATTTGAATGTCATCTACTGCAATAAGAGGATGCACGATATTTTAGAATGTGAAATTCCTCCCGGAACAATGTCCCCTGATGAACATCATTCACCGTGCATACCAGATATAGTATATGCATCTCATAAACCATTTGAAATCGAGCAGACCACTCAAAAGGACAGTATAGTTCATCTTGAAGGGATTGTATCTCCTGTAAAAAATGAAAGCAGTGATATTACATTCCACATTGGGGTGTTCCGTGATGCTACGGAACGAAACAGGATACAGGAAATGGTTGAAAAGAAAAACCGCGAGATTGCCAGACTCTATGAAATGGGCAACCTGTTCAGCAACTGTGTAAATTCTAATGAACTTATCAAATGCGCTCTTGAGCAAATCGTTGACATAATGGAATTGGAAGGCGGAGTAATATATTTAATAAAAGAAAATAAGATTGAAATTAAATGGTCTGTGGGATCGCCGCCAAAGTTTGTGGAACTGTTACAACGGCAGTCCCTGGACAGCCCTGCTATGCAAAAGGTCCTTGACCCTGATAATCCAGTGACCATTTCACCACTTTCTGCACATATCCCGGGACTGGCCGAATCTGAGCAGGTTAATGTGGAGGCATCCATAATCAGCTTACAATTGAGGCTGAAAGGCAGTTTAATCGGTATGGTTGACCTGATGGCGTCACCTTACAGGATTTTAGGCGATAATGAGATGTTGCTGCTTGAAAAATTCGGGATGCAGTTCGCAGTTACCTTAAACAATTTCCTAAAGTATGAAATACTTCAGCAGGAAGTCATGGAGCACAAGTAACCAGGGGGAAGAATCACTGGATAAAAGCGCCTCCTCTATTGAACAAGACATGCTAAGCAGCACGTTTTTATCATCTGTGGGTCATGAACTGCGTTCACCACTTACTTCGATTTTGGGTTTTACCAGTTTGATCTTGGAGGACAAGACCACTGAAATATCAGATGAACAACAAGAACAACTCACTATGGTCTATGAAAGTGCCCAGGACCTGTTAGAACTCATAAATGATGTGATGGATATCAGCACGATCGAAGCAGGTGAGATCGAACTTGTTTTAGAGATGTTTTTGCTGGATGATGTAATAAACGAGGTAATATCCAAGTTAGAAGGCGCAGTAATAGGGAAGGGGCTGCAATACAAGGTTGACATCCCGCCAGACATCCAGGTGTTTCAGGATAAACAAAGGTTCACCCAGATTTTAACTAACCTTGCCAGTAATTCAATAAAGTTTACGAACTCAGGAATTATTGAAATAACAGGTAATAATACAGGGAATGAGATCCCGGTCATTGTTAAGGACTCAGGCATAGGCATTAAGGAAGAAGATATTCCCAGGTTATTTGAACCATTTGCACAGATATATTCACAGTTGGAAAGTAAACCAAGAGGTACTGGTCTTGGACTATGCCTTTGTGAGAAAGTTGTTAACCTCATGCAAGGCAGGATCCGGGCTGAAAGTGAATTTGGAAAAGGAAGTGTATTTACTTTCAATGTACCGATAGAATATGGAGACGTGCAAAGTGAATGACAATGACAATGTTAAAGAGTAAGGAAAATATGAAACGTAGTAAGGTCTTGGTGGTGGATGACCTGCCTACAAATGTAAAACTCATCACAGCCATTCTTAAAAGAGACTATGAAATAATACCGGCTTATAGTGGGGAAGAAGCTCTTGAAAAAGTAGATTCGGAGAACCCGGACATTGTGCTGCTGGATATCATGATGCCGGGAATTGACGGATATGAAGTATGTAAAATAATAAAACAGGGAGATTCCACCCGTTTTACACCTGTGGTAATGATTACAGCCCTTTCCGATGTGGGGGACAGGATTAAAGCTATAGAGGTAGATGCTGACGATTTCCTCACAAAACCGATAAACACCCAAGAGTTAATTACCCGCACAAGATCCTTGCTGAAGGCAAAACATTTTCATGACCAATTGGTTAAAAGCAAAGCAATAATAGAGGCACAAAATGATTTCAGGGCCATACTAACTAATCTTCTTCCCTTCCTTTTTAGAAGTATTGATTCAAGTAGGAAGACTGAAGTTATTCGTCAGATGAGTGAACAGGTGGAATTATTCCTATGGGCAAAACATATTCAAAAACAGCCTGAAAATATGTTAGAAATGGCCCAGTCATTTTGCATCTTAATAAACAAACTGGGAGCAACTTTCTCAATTGATAAAATGGGCGATAAAGGTTTTATGTTATTAAATACTAAATGTCCATGGGGTGATACCAACATAAATCCTATGTTTTGCATATTAGGAAAGGCCATTTTAACAAGAGTAGGTCTTCGGCTCTACAGCGATATTAGTGTTGATATTGAAAAAACCATAGCTGCTGGAGATAATTATTGTTTTTTTAAGGTATTATGTATAGGAGATAATTTATAATGGAACGAATTTCAACTGGCTTGCCAAAATTAGACAGCAAACTGGAGGGAGGATATCCTGAAGGTAAAGGGATTTTAATAACAGGCAACACTGGTTCAGGAAAGACCATATTGGGACTGCATTTATTGTATCAGGCCTGCAAAAATGGTAAAAACTGTTTGTTCATTGCTACTGAAGAAACGCCAGAAGATATATTGTTACAGGCCGAATCACTTGGACTGGATTTAAGACCATTTTATAATGATGGGAATTTGGTAATTCAGCGAGTGTATGAAGAACGGGTATATGAGGCCATAAGTAATGTAGAATGGGGTACCGAAAGTAGTAAAATGTCGACTAACATTATACAATTGAAAGATATTATTGTTGGGACAAATGATGTTGTGGTTATAGACAATATTGGAGTATTTACACCTAATATTTTATTAAGTGAATTCAGGAGTCAATTTGATGCCTTGAATCATATGCTATCGAAAAGGAATTACACTACTATTTTTACTATAGATGAAACTTCGAATAAAAGAACTGAAAATATTGCATCTTATTCTGTTTATGGTATAATCAGAATGTCAAATAAGGAAAACCCATATACAAATAAACACGAGCGATGTCTCGAAGTCGTGAAAATGAGAAATACCCAGATCCCGGAAGAACCGATGAAATTTAAGATTCAACCCAATAAGGGAATTGATTTCCTTTCAGGTTGATATTTTCTAAAATAAGTTTCTCACCTACCCGTTTCATTCCCACCTGCGGTATAACCCATGCTCTATATCCAATAGGTCAAGTACCCTGCCCACAATAAAATCAATCATCTCATCCACGGACTGTGGTTTTGGATACAGCCCCGGACATGCAGGAAGCACCGCAGCACCAGCCCGCCTGACCTTCACCATATTCTCAAGGTCTATCAGGCTCAGCGGCGTCTCCCTGGGAACAAGCACAAGCCTGCGGTCCTCTTTCAGGCAGATATCGGCTGAGCGTCCAATTAGTGTATCAGAGAAACCATTTGCAATTCCTGCAAGGGTCTTCATACTGCATGGAACCACTACCATTCCGGCGGTCTTATGTGAACCGCTGGCAATTGGTGCGGTGAAGTCCTGCTCATTCCATAAGTGGTCTGCCATGGCCTCCACATCGGTAATTGAATAATCAGTCTCAATACCGATTATCTGCTTTGCAGATTCAGACACTACCAGGTGGACTGTAATATCTGTATTTTCTCTTAGCACCTCAAGCAGCCGTATGCCGTATATGACACCGGATGCACCTGATATGCCCACTACCAGCTCGTGTTTCATTATTCAATAAACGAATTGATTACTTGAATAGTTTTTGTATAGTATATAGAGGCTGTGCCATCATCGCCTGGAGTCCCTGAGTGGCAGCACCATAATTTTTAACACTGCCGATTTAAACTACAGTATAATCATTTTAATAAATTGTCGTCAACAAATAAGTATTTGTATAACTAATTATATATAACTGATAATATGGATAATGGTCTTGTTACATTAAAAAAAACACTTGATACAGTTCTTTATTCCGGGTATGAATACCTGCTCACCAAGGAAATAAAAGAGTTCAGGGTTCCCGGACATATAGCTATAATCATGGACGGGAACCGCAGGTATGCCAGAAAGCTGGGTATGACCGTCTGGCAGGGGCACAACCTGGGTGCAAACACAACAGAAAACGTCCTTGACTGGTGCTATGAACTGGGTGTGAAACAAATAACAGTCTATGCCTTTTCCACAGAGAACCAGAACCGCTCAGATAAGGAAAAGCAGAAACTCTTCGAACTTATAGGTCTCAAGCTTGAGAAACTAATGCAGGATGAGCGTACCCATGAGCGAAGGATGCGGGTCAGGATACTGGGAAATATTGACCTGTTACCTGCCGGATTAAGGGAAACAGCAAGGCAGGCCGAGACCATCACAAGGAATTACGATAGTATGTACCTGAACATTGCCATGGCCTATGGAGGCCGCCAGGAGATCGTGGATACTGCAAGAGTGCTAGCCCAAAAGGTAAAAAGCGGCCAGCTTGAGGTGTCTGATATTGATGAGGAGATCATCTCATCCCATCTGTATCCCTCCACCAGCCTGGCAGTCCCTGATGTTGACCTGATCATCAGGACCGGTGGCGATGAGAGGATGTCAAATTTCCTGCCCTGGCAGGCCAACGGCAATGAATGTGCCGCCTATTTCTGTGCACCCTACTGGCCCGAGTTCAGGAAGATAGATTTCCTACGTTCCATAAGAACCTTCCAGACAAGGGAATATGAGTGGCAGAAGAATACTGTGCGGCGTATTGTCAGGCTCCTTGGACATACAGGCCAGGTAGAGGTTGAGCAGGTTATCCGCATGAGCATGAAGGTTGGGGATATCACAACAGAGGAAGTACTGGCCATCCTGAAAGACCTGTCAGGCAACAGTGAAATGAAAGATGTTGCCTTTGTGTGGTAATTTTATCCTGAAATTTTAACGAAACTTTAATAATCAGTATACACATCCTTCTGGACAATGGACATTGAAGGTTATGCAAAGCGAGCATTGTTATCGGGTGAGAACGAAGGCCAGATAGAGAAGAGACTGACCCGGCGGATACTTGAGATAAAGGGTGATAGGGTAACAAAGCACCATGCAAGGGAACTGGCCCATGCTGTCATGGTAGAAGCCAGTGCTACCCTTAAGCCCGAGGGTGAGATACTTGAACCAGTCATATCAGGCATTACCATGGGACAGTTCGGCGTGGGCAGCCGGGGTGCAGGGGATTTCTATACCCATGAGCAAATAGCCAGGGTGATAGGCAAGACAACAGCCGAAGTGGATTCCTCACACCTGGACGATTCAGGCGTGGTCAAGACAGGCAGCGGTGAGTACCATGTGCTGACAGTGGACGGCATCCATAGCAGGCTCAGTGATTACCCCTTCCTGGCAGGATTCCATGTGGCCAGGGCGGCGCTTCGGGATATCTATGCAATGGGGGCCCGGCCGCTGGCCATGCTGTCTGATATCCATCTGGCTGATGACGGGGACGTGGGCAGGATATTCGACCATATTGCAGGTATTACAGCAGTGGCTGAACTTACAGGCGTGCCATTGATAACAGGCAGTACCCTGCGCATCGGCGGGGACATGGTTATAGGGGAACGTATGACAGGCGGTGTTGGTGCAATGGGTATAACCCAGACCATCTCTGCCAGGATATTAGCAGAGCCCGGTGATCTTGTACTGATGACAGAAGGGGCGGGAGGAGGCACCATCTCCACCACTGCCCTGTATTATGATAGACATGATATTGTGGATGAGACCATCAATATCAAGTTCATCGATGCATGTGAGGCCATCATGGAAGCAGGGCTTCTGGAACGAATCCATGCTATGACCGATGTGACAAACGGTGGTGTGCGGGGTGATGCAAAGGAAATTTCCCGAACCGCGGGAGTAGAACTCGTGTTTAAGGAAGACCGTATCCGGCCGCTGGTAAACCCGTCAGTGCTGTCTATGCTGGAAGAACTTAAGATAGATTACCTGGGTGTATCCCTGGATGCACTTCTCATCATTGCTCCGCCCGGTGCTGCAGATGACATAATCGGAGTACTCAGGTCAAAGGACATTGCGGCAGATGTGATCGGAGAGGTCGTGGAGGGTTCAGGTGCCAGAATTGAGATCAATGGTGAAATTGTGGACTTTTCTCCCAGGTTCAGGGAGTCTGCATACACACCGATAAAAAAACTGGTAGGAGGAAGAGCCAATGGACTTTAAACAAATGTGTAACAGGATTGATAATGCTGCCCTGGCAGCTATTGATAAGAAGCGCCGGATCGTTGAAAGATTGAAGCAATTGTAGAGATTTTTTATTATTTTCATGGGCAATTTAAAAAAATGTAGAGGGATGCATAGTCAAATAACAACCCTCTGCGAACCTGGCTCCCGAAGTTGACTGGAAAGTGAATTCTTGTGGGAACCGCAAGGAAATTATTTATGATATTATCCAGACAGAATACCCGCTGGGTAGCAAGACATCTGGTAGCAGCGGACCTGGGGATATCCCTGAATACGGCTCGCCCTCATCTGGTGTTGTGTTTTGTTTCTTGATGTTGGTCACGGCAGGGCTGGTTATTCGAAGGCGGTCGTGACCGGACCTGCCATCTTATTTGTTTTCATTCTGGTATATGCCGCTGTAGCCTTCGCTGACATCACTACTAAGCCTGAAAAAGATCAGCTGTACGACCCTGGCATTTCGCTTTAGCCTGAAACCCGCAGGGTTGTGCACCACAAGCAGACTCTCACTGCGCCCGCTGTAACCCGCATCCCACACAGCTGTCTCAAGCGCTACACCGCAGCGTAGCAGGCTTGAGCGGGCCCTGGCAATGGCGGCCAGGCCATCGGGTATGTTCACTACTTCGTTGTAGATGATCTTGTATATGCCAAGTTCAAGGTGCAGCCAACCGTCGCCGTCGAATTCCAGAGGTTCTGTATCCGGCAACTGCCGCTCGCTGTTGTCAAAGGCTACCGAGCCCGGGCCTTGCAGGCTGAGGACACTTTGCAGGGTCATTTCAACACCGTTGGGCTGGGTCTGGACGGCGGGGTCTATCATTTGTTCCACCAGGGGCGGTTTAGTGTTAAGTGCTGCTGTAAGTTCTTGTTTTGAGAGCATTGTCATAGGTAAACCTCGGAAGGTAGTGATGGTCTTACTGTGCTTATAGAATATTGGTGTTGCGGGTTATAATTTAGATCAAGGCTGTGGTTCAATTGAAAAGGCAAAAATACAATGAAAAACTTAAAGAGTATTAAGAAATTAACAGTAGGTCATATCTCCAAATCTCTGATAAGTATCTTCGGTGAAAAAAGAAAATGCCTGAGATTGAAATTAAACGTGGCTATGAGGTTCTTCCAGACAACAATGTCAGGTTCGGTATCAGGGTTATCAATAATAGTGAATTCCTGATCGTTGACGTGGATGTAATACTGGATTACAGTGAGTCTCTTTTCAAGCTTGATGGCAATACAATCCAGAACCTGGGTTATATAAACCCCACCGTTCCCCGCACTGCCGAGTTTATCCTGAAACCCCTGGGCTGTATTCACAGAGAAGAGATTGCGGCGACTGTACGGTATAAAGACCATACAGGCAAGAGGCACACACTTGAAATGCGCCCAAAGGAAGTGCACTGTGTCTGTCCTTTCCTGAAAGGAAAGCCCATGAACAGGGGTGAGTTCTTAGAACTGTCAGAGTCGGGGCATACGGCAGAGGCCGGACTGGACTTCCAGGGCGTGGATGCTGCCCGGCTCACCTCATTTTTGGTGCAGACATGCAAAAGCCGGCATTACAAAGTGGATGAGTATGCAATCGAAGACGGGACTAAGAGCCTGAATGTGTGACCAAGGCGTAGGATGCGGGTTTTATCAAAAAACAGGGCGATTTTCAGTTATCTTTGAAAGTATGTTTGGTTCAATTATCACCGTAAATTTATTTAGTTTATTCTTTCTTTTTCCTTGAACTAAGAATGAACATCAATCCAAGTACTACAGCTACTGGCAGGGCAATTGTGGGGAATTCTGGAATTGCGTTAATACCTGTTTGAATTGTCGCCTCTTGCGTTTCTATTGAACTGTCGACTCCATCAAATTCATAGTGTGCTTCATAGGTAACAACATATTTTCCATTTACAGCATTAACATTTGTATAAGAAATAGTCCAAGTTTTGGAATTACCCCATTTGTCTGTTAGTTCTGTACCAAGGTTTCCGTCAATTGATGTACTAATTTCAGTTGGTACGTTTAAAATTTTAATTTTCGTAATGTTTTGATTTGTAGCATCCCCGGTCAATGTCAAAGTAACAGGTTGAGTATTTGTTTCTCCTATATTAATTATGATGGGATCACCAATTACAGACAAACTTGGATTTACCGATCCAGCCGCCTCCGCCCCAATCATCCCTACTAAACCAAAAATTAGCAGGGCACCTATCATTAATTTATTCATTTATTTTTCTTCCTATCCACTTTAATTCGAAATTTAAAAGAAGATTAATAATATTATAAATAATGAAGTATTTAACTCTTCTGAAAAATCTTATAACTGATGCTCATAATCATCATGACCAGTCGTATTTCTGAAGTGCCAAGGAATCCAAACACAAATCAATCCAGTCGGAAAAACACCAAATGTCCCCATCAATCTAAATAGATTCACCACGGTACAAATATCCCTATCGTACAAAACACCCCTGTCACAACAAACATAGCCCATGTGCCCTGCTTCTCAGTAACCCTCATATAATACGGCAATACCCACTTAAGCGTTAAAGCATTGGGCACCTCAAGGCTTCCATCTGCCCTGGGCCTACCAAACTTCGCAACTGGATATTTCCTCACCCTCCAGTACACATACATCAGGAAATTGACAGTATGGGGGATCAGCATGATAAAGCCGCTCACAATAAAACCTTGGATCACAATAATAACCCCAATGGCCGAGCCCACGGTCAACGAACCTATATTGCCCCAGAATATCCTGGAAGGATATCGTTCATATAGATAAAAGCCCAGGGTTGCGCCGGTAATGCTAACCACTGAAAAAATATTCTCCACATTCTCAACCATAAAGCTCTTGATGATCAATGAGATCAGGACAATAGTCGACAGACCGGAGGCCATACCATTATATCCTGAATGCATGTTCACCAGGTTTGAAGCAACCAGGACATACGTGGGCACAATAAATTGAAGATAGAATATTCCCAGTTCCACTGACCCGATAGCCGGGAATATAATGGCTGTGTGGGTTGCATATTGAATCAGGGGGTAGGAGCAATAATACATTAATAGGAGCTTTGATGTACGGCCAATGTCGATCATATCGTCCAGCACACCGAACAGGCCAAACATGGAGATCACAATAAGCGCCACATAATTCGTAGGTGTGAACTCGAAAAACAGGGAGTTGAGTGACAGGGCAAGCATGGCTACGAGGAGGATGGCTATCCCGCCGCCAGTGGGCACCATATTTTTGCCGGGTTTGTAGTAGTCCTTGACTACCATGCCTTTTTCTGTGAGTTTTCTTATGAAGTAGGGCACTGAAATGGCAACGCCGAATAGTGGAAGCAAGAGTACGCACAGTATTTCGATTGTGATGAACTGCTGGTAGATGGGTTGACTCAGTGTGTCGAAAATCTGCAAAGTGTTAGGTATCCCCTTGTTTTTTTAAAATTTTTTATGTTATATATTGGATTTTCAGGGGTTTAACTTTTGTGGTAAATCGGGTTTAAGAGAATTGAGTTAAATGAGGCTGGGGTGTTGTGTGTTTACAGAAATCAACTTATGCTGATATAACTGTCCATTTTTTCAAAATTGGAGCGTTAGATGATATGAGTGTTTTGTGTCGATTGTAAAAAATCAACAAACTAAACTGCAACGAATTGAAAGTGACAAAGTGACAGCCAAAAAAAATGAAGTAAGAGAATTATTCAATCCTCTTTTCTTCTTCTACTTTGCAACATGAACATTATCCCTATAATTGCAGCTATTGGCAGGGCAATTGTGGAGAATTCTGGGATGGGAACTGCATGACAATTAACTCGCAATGAATTCGCGAATGTAAATGGATCACTATTAGAGCTACCACCTTTCATTAATACAATTGTCCATTCTTCACCAAAATGCCATCCATTTACACCAGGATTTGTTAAATTTTCTATATGTGGATCAGATTTGGTAGGTTCACCAACTCCACTTAAAAATTTAGGATTTGTATGAAATCCATCTAGATTACTACTTTCATTATAAGGTCCCATTAGGCCATCATTGTTTGCATCAGTTTCATCACTCCACAAATCAGATTCTGAAACAACAGGTAAAGTACCTGGTTGATAATATCTGATTTGATAATATTTTTCATCCATTAAATTCCATGCTTTGGCTTCAATTCCATTGCCTGTCCAACTTGCTTCTAATTGATCATCTACTGTAGCAGCTGCAACAAAAACACCAGTAATCAATAAAAATATTGTTAATATTGCCCCTTTCATTATTATATTATTTCGTAAATTTAACATACCTCATAACCTCCTATAGTATAATGATACTTTGATTCTTTTCACTTTTATCCATGCAACCTATCGTACAGAACATCGGTTGCCTAACATATTCCTCACGAATAATCATTTCTTTGTGGCAATAATCACATTCAACAATTTTAAATTGCATTTTTATATCACCTCTAATTATATAATACATTAAATGTCAAGTACTTAAATTTTTCCATTAACTTTAAAATTTATTATAATTGTTATACTCATCATTATCACTTTTCTATATTATTTAAAAACCGTGCTTTTATAAAATTATAAACAGCTTCCCGCATTCATACAATAAATATTTGCTATTATAGTTTTAATCATAACTTTACCTGTAAATTCCACAAATCAAAACAAAATACCAGCAGCTCCTATCAATACATCTCATATAATATGGAAAATAATTAAGTAATCAGAATAAAATGAAAACAGCAGGTGACATATGGATATCATTCAGGCAATAATATTAGGAATCATCCAGGGCATCTTTGAATGGCTGCCCATAAGCAGCGAAGGGCAGTCCATGCTAATCCTGCTCAACGCTTTTAAAATGAATGTAGATGAAGCAATATCAGTAGCCATATTCCTGCATGTGGGGACATCCCTTGCAGTAATAATAAAATTCAAGGAGGAGTTCAGATCAATATTATCCGGCGCCGACCGTGAACTAACCAGGATCATAGTGGTCAGTACCGCATGTACAGGACTTACCGGTCTGCCGCTATATTTTATACTAAAAAGCACCTTTTCAGGTGGTACTGCCGCCACAGTCCTGATAGGTGTAATGCTAATCCTCACCGGAATCATCCTGGGCCTGAATAAACAATCAGGACATAAAACAATTGATTAAGTTACCCTTCCTGATATGATAGTACTTGGACTGGTACAGGGGTTTGCCATTCTACCAGGCATTTCCCGCTCAGGTGTGACCATGACCACATTACTTCTTCGAAATGTTGAACAAAAGACAGCACTGGTAATCTCATTCCTGATAAGTGTTCCAGTTGTGCTGGGTGCAGTTGCCCTGGATGTTGGTACGATCCTCAAATTTGATCCTGTTCATGGGCTGGCGATGTTGGTATCATCACTGTTAGTCGGATATATCATGATGGATTTTTTATTAAAATTTGCAGACAGAGTGGATTTTTCCATTTTTTGCATATCCCTGGGACTTCTGACCTTAATCCTGACTGCCGGGTATTATGTAATATGATCTGAAATGTTTGACAAAAAATATCCTTAAAACATTGCAAAATGTTTTAACCTACCAATAGTGTATTTATATCAATGGCAAGAGATTTGCGGCTTATAAATATTTTTAAGTTTTTCCTGGTATTAAGTATTATATATGCTGTATTTATATTCTATCTCTCATCACTCAATGATATATCCACACATATGGGTTTTATTGAGAAACAGTATATATTGAAAATTTTCTCATTTTTTGAAAGATTCGGATTAGGTGTCATCACGAAAATTTCGGTTTTTGCTTATTCAAACTATGACAAATCAATGCATTTTATTTTATACACAGGATTTGGTATTGTGATTTACCTGACAATGCATTTTTCAGGAAATCCTTTTTTACGAAAATATACTGTAATATTAGTTTTATTAATAGGTGTATTATATGCAATAACTGATGAGATGCATCAGTCCTATGTGCCGGGTAGGTCAGCATCTAAGGCTGACCTTGTGGCAGACACTGCAGGTCTTGTTTTTTCAGTGATCATGATGCCAGTTTTGATATATATCCAAAAAAATATTGGTGTGTGGATTCACAGAGGTAAAACACTGTAACCTCATCACCAATATTTATTTCAACCCCTCTAAAAGTTCGATCTCACTTCTCCACCATCCAGCGATCTTCCCCACATCAGCCCTCGAATCCCGCACATCTCCTACCCTCTTATCCTCATGCACAATATCAACCCTGGTCCCGGTGATATCCACGATCATCTCAGCAAGCTCCCGGATTGTAACACTAGTACCAGTAGCTACATTGAACACCCCGCCATCCCCATGTTCCATGGCAGCCACATTTGCGCGCACAACATCCAGCACATGCACAAAGTCCCGCGTTTGCCCGCCATCACCGTATATCAAAAGGTCTTCACATGCCCGGGCGCGGGAAAGGAATATCGGGATGGCTGCCGCATACGCCGAGTTTGGATCCTGGCGCGGACCATAAACATTGAAATAGCGCAAGCATGTGGTGCGAAGGCCGTGGTTAATGTAGAACATGTGCGCCAGGTACTCACAATCAAGCTTTGATATGGCATACGGTGAAGCAGGCTCTGGAAGCATATCCTCGCGTTTAGGAAGGATTGGATTGTTCCCGTAGACTGCAGCGGATGAGGCAATGATCACCTTCATAGCACCCGCATCAAGGGAAGCTTGCAGTACATTCAGCGTGCCCAGGGTGTTGATGTTAAATGCATCCGCAGGCTTCTGGCAGCTAAGCGGTACAGAGACAAGCGCAGCATGGTGAAACACATAATCTGCACCCTTCGCCGCTTTGGTAACTGTAGCCTGGGCGCAGATATCACCCTCGATGAAGGTGGTGTTGTTGCTCTTTGGGATGTTGCGTGAGTAGCCTGTCGAGAGGTTGTCAAGAATGGTCACATTGTGCCCGGCAGATGCGAAATACCCGGCAATGTGCGAGCCGATGAAACCTGCGCCGCCTGTAACAAGAATATTCATTATTTATACCACCTTTTTAATTTAATATTTATTCATCTCTCTTTTTTGTTAACTGATATATCGTTACCAGACTTGATTTAAATATTCTTGATTTTTCTTCATTGTATCGTTATTTTAATCGTTACCCTTGATTATGTATTTTGGGTCGTGTACTAAATTACGTGACCAAATAAGGTATTTCATCATTTATGTCCACTAATGATGGTGATATTGGGTAATGTAGTAAAATTGTTTAAATCTTCCTGCCACATAACGGTTCTTCCACAAAGTCACGATTTATTTAATGCTACCGTATTTTTATGTTCCATGTACGGAACATATTCTAGAGCGAGATTACATGAAAAAACGTTACTGTCCTATCTGTTTTGATGTGAAAATGGTAGTTTTTTTGTGGAATATAAACGGCTGACGAAAATCGGTTCTAAATATAAAGTTTCCTAAACAACTTCAGAAAGCATCCCACAATCAATACTTATAAACCCTATACCCATAAATAAAAACACACAGTTTTCAGGGAGTCATACTATGATAAAAATCTTCGGAGTCTCAGGAAGCCCCAGGAAGGGCTCAACCGATTACATTGTAAATGAAGCCCTCAAATACCTTGAGGAGAAATACAATGTGGAAACCCGCTACTTCTCAGCACGAGGCAAACACCTCAACTTCTGCATCCACTGCGACTACTGCATCCGGGAGCGCAGCGGCTGCATCCACAAAGACGACATGCCCGAGTTCTACGACGGCCTGGAATGGGCCGACGGTATCATCATCGGCACCCCCGTGTACCAGGGCAACCTGAGCGCCCGGACCAGGACCATGCTTGACCGCTGCCGGGCTGTGGTTGCAAAGAACCCCAACATCCTGCGCAACAAAGTGGGTGCGGCCCTGGCAGTAGGCGGCGACCGGGTGGGCGGCCAGGAGATAGCACTGCAGTCCATCCACCATTTCTATATAATCAGCGAGATGATACCGGTCGGCGGTGGTTCGTTCGGTGCCAATCTGGGCGGCACTTTCTGGTCACAGGACAGGATGGCCGAAGGCGCGGCAGAGGATGAAGAGGGGCTGCGTTCCATGCGCAAAACCATGAACCGGATGATGAAGATGCTGGGAGTGGTCAGGGGTGAGGATATACCGAAAAAAAATTGAGGATCAGCAACTGCCGGATTGTATGGCATAGGAGGTACAATGCTCAATTGCAGTGGCAGTATCAGTACCTTATCCTTGATACGATTTCATCAAATCCACCATCAAAACTGGCTAGGTGGTCTATACCCTTTTTTTTCATCAGTTCGATTATTGAGCAATCAGTAAAACTCAGCTTCTTATCTGCGTATTTTGCGAAAGTAATCCACCCTCTTTCAAGTATCTCTTGGTCAATGAAAAGCAGAGGCGTGGCCTGGAATACAATCCACTGTACGACCAGGGTGTCAGATGGGTGTGATGGGTGCGGGGTGTGTAATAGTAGATTTAGTAAAGAGATTGTCGCCAAATTTTTTTTTTAATTCTTCAAACCAGCTTAAGCCATTCCTCTCTGGTTATTTTTGCATCTTTTATTATTTTCCTTACCATTCCTTTTCCAATATCCTCGCCTGGATGAACAGTGATAATTGTAGTCCGGCCATCAATATGCCGCATAAATAGATGACTTCCTTTTTGTCTAATCTGCTGAAAACCTATTTTTTCAAGTGCCTTGATTACCTTTTTAACAGGAAGTGGAGTGATATTATCCATTTAAACAGCAACCTTAACTTTCTGGATGCCAATAAATTCTAATGGTGTTTCATTAATGAAGTCCGATTCAACTTCTAAATAGAGTTCTATCGCTTCTTTAATTCTTTCATTCAATTCATCTAGATTTTCTGCCTGTGTATGACATCCTTCAAGTTCTGGTACAGATGCTACATAAATACCATCTTCATCTTGCTCGATGACCATCGTGAATTCTTTGTTCATACTAATTCTTCACAATCCTATAATATTATAAATATTAATATGGGAGCAATGTTATGAATCTATCGATTGAAATTATTATAACTCCTGAATTTTTAGGTGGTGTCCAAAATTTTATTCAGATTTATTTATTTATCTGAATACTGTGTTTTTACAGTATAGAAATATTTTATTAACAATTTTCAGGAAGCCATACCATGCTAAAGATTTTCGGAGTCTCAGGAAGCCTCAGGAAGGGGTCAACAGATTACATCGTAAATGAAGTCCTCAAATACCTTGGGGAAAAATACGGTGTAGAAACAAGGTATTTCCCTGGCATTCTAAGTTGCTGATAAGAAAATATGTCGTAAGAGTTATAAGTTATTGTCCTCATTGGATATTGTACTAGCAGGATGGATGAAAACAAGTGGCTGGAATTAGACGATTGGTTTTAGATGTATTGAAACCGCACTATCCTTTAACGCTGGAGTATGCCAGGGCATTAAGTGAACTTGAAGACATCAGCGGCGTAAACCTCAGCCTTTATGAAGTGGACCAGCAAACCGAGAACGTTAAGATCACTATTGAAGGTGATGACCTGGATTATGAACAGATCAAAGAGGTTATCGAGGAACTAGGCGCCGTAATCCATAGTATTGATGAAATAGCCGCAGGCCGCAGGTTAGTCGAAGAGGTTGAAACGCTCCAGGACAGATAACCATTCCCTTATGCGGGGGTAACCAAGCCAGGCCAAAGGTGATAGACTCAAGACTTAATACTGATATATGGTAATAGATTTCAGATACAATTTGTGCGGAGGTATCCAAGCTAGGCCAAAGGAGATGGACTCAAGATCCATTCTCGCAGGAGTTCAAGGGTTCGAATCCCTTCCTCCGCATAATTTTACTAAACGTATTTCGGGTTGCGTTGTTGGGCCTTTTAACTGTATAAAGTGAGGTGTTGCATGGTGAGAGTTTACAAACAGATCATATTATAAACATTAATAAAGATTAAAATTATATCGAATAGTATTTAATAATTGATTGTTAAAAACTATGTTTGCTTTAATACATTAGGTGTTTGTTATGTTTTGTTCTACTAATGTAGTATCCTAATATTATTTCGTTCATTTTCCATTGTTCGATTACTACCTTTTTTCAGATATTAAATCACCATCCAAACGTATTAAAAAACAATCCTAACAATGATTCAGGCTTTAATTTTCTAACAAACACATCTGGAGTTTCTCCCCCTTCAAGTATCAATGCACCTTGTATTCTGCGATTATACAACTCTTTAAATTCATTAGCAGAAAAATCAGCATCAGAAAATCGGAATAAAAAAAATAAGTGCTCTTTTTAAGAGCATACAAGAAAAATTCACACTCCTAAGCGTTGTATTTAGACAGTGATGACTCAAAATGTAGATGATATTCATGCTTATGATACGGGTTTTATCCGAGCAATGGAGAGGCTTGAAGGTGCGAACACTTCCGAAGTTATTAACAAATTAACAAAAGATATTATTATGAACTGACGCAGGGACGGGCTAGCGAAATCTACAATTACTAACTATATTATTTTATTAACACAGATGACCGCAAGATTACAGGAATGTGATTATTTCAATAACCTTTATGAAATGGCCCAGGAAGACTTTGACAACCTGTTATTTTATCTTGAAGACGTGAGGGGGATATCCAGAGGTGAAATCCAGAACTACAAAAAGGCAATTAAGAAACTTTATCCATGGCGATATCAGGATGATATACCTAAATGGGTTACTTCCTTAAAGCTGGAAAATGTAGACAGCACGGTCCAGCCTTCTGACTTATTGACCCAGGATGAAGTTGATAAAATCCTTGCAGCCAGCCGGCACCCCAGGAACAAGGCGTTCATTGCTTTCACGTTGGATTCCGGTATGAGGGTAGGCGCCCTGGCATCTACACGGATTAAAAATGTAGAGTTCAACCAGTACGGGGGAATTATCTACATTAGCAAGACAAGCAGGAGCAAGAAGACCACAGCACCTAAGGGCATACCCATAACATGGAGCACTGGTTATTTGAATCAATGGTTGAATGTCCATTCATTTCGTGATAATCCAGAAGCTCCCCTGTGGACCACAATCAATGAACCATACCAGCCATTGAGTTATAAGACCATTCGAGTTACCATCCAGAACATTGCCAGGGATGCCGGGGTCAAGAAACGGGTCAATCCCCATTTTTTCAGGCATAAGGCAATTACAAGCTGGATACTGGACGGCCTGAACGAACAGGAAGTGAAGCATAGGGCTGGCTGGTCCAAGGGCAGTATGCAAATGCTCAAGATATATGCTAATTTCACGGATGATGAGATCAACAATAAAATCTTTGAGCGATACGGCCTCAAGACCGATAATAAGCGCAAGGTCACCCTTGAGAAGTGCCCGCGTTGTAATAATGTGCTTAAACCATCTGACCGCTTTTGCTCCCAGTGCAGCCTTGTACTGGATCAGAGTATGGCAGAAGAGATTTAAATGGCAGGTAAAAAGGTGCCTGATGCCTTGACGTTGCTAATGGCTGACCCTGCGACCCAGGCATTGATTGCAGAGAAAATGAAGGAAATGATTAATGGATAAGGGGATTATTGCGTTTAATGTATTCCATTATGTCTTTTTGAATTTGTCCTGGGCGTCCATAGAGATATTTCTTTCAATCTATAAGCAACTCTAAAGAAACATGCCTTAAACTTTTCCTTGCAAATATTTATTTGTCATCTAAAATTTTTCTATTGCACAAACACTCCAAAATTAAAACCAAAAATAATACATTTTCGCCAAATGTCCCGTGTTTGTTAGTTTACTTTTAAAAAAAATTAATAATCGTAACGGTCTCGAAGATTTTCAGTTTTATATCCTTTGAAGAAAGCAATACCAGTAGCCGTCGAGATTCCGCAACCTATATAAGTAATCATCAATAAAGTTGGATATGTTCATGAGAAGTACGGGCGATGTGGCAACATCGCCCAGTGAGGAGCCTAATACCCAGCAGCTCACATTAAATCCATGGATTTAATTGGACTTAATAATTTCGCTCCTCCTCTACTTATGAAAAATAAACATCTTAGGAGGAGCTTTGAAACTAGCCGAAAATCAGACAATCCGTGACCTTGGAACGCTTGACCCCGCACTTCTTCAGTTTTTCTACCCAGTTGAGAGGGCAATTATTGATGTCTGTCGTAAAGTTGTGGAAGAATCGGGAGGGGAACAATGTGGAAAATGAGGATGATAAGTCAGATAAAATTTCTTCAATTGAAATATTGAAAGAACGAAAATCAAAAGCTGTTCTCAAATTACTAAATGACATCCAAAAGGTCGAAAAGGTCAAACCAAATATCGCAGGCGACGATTACATCTACCGTTTTCATATAATAGACAGGATCTTAATTATCCCATCATCCAAAATGCTCCATCCATCAATGTTTGCCAGAAGGTATCTTGAAGAATTCAATGAAATGCCGCATCGGGATATTTCTGGATACTGGGGATTGATAGTAAATGCACTGAATGAGGAAGGATTAATCGTACATGTGGAGGACAATGAGGAAAATGATGAAGTATATGCTGCTGAAACCTTTCTGAATGTCATCAGAACATTTCATATCCTGAAAAAAGAAGAACGAGATAAATATAAAAATAAAAAAGATGTGCTATTCTGCCATAACAGCAACCTGTATTTCCCTCGTGAAATGGTAAAGAAAGTTATTCACAGTGCACATCTCAACATCAAAATACAGCGCCTGAACCAACTAATTACAAAATATAAGATCGGTGCGGGTACTTTTCGGTATGGTAAAGAGTCGAATGAAACTATACGATGCTGGATTTTCACTCACAATTTAGTATCTGACTCCTTAATTTCCATCTCTAATCTGCCAGACGAACCACCACAAAACCAGTTGCAAGAACAGGAACTTGAGGTGTAGTGGTGGATCTTAATTCAGAATCAATAAAAGAACCATCGCACCATCACATTATCACAAGAAGTCTTCTGAGAATGGATTTATGTGATGGAAAATTCAGGAATTATCACAAACCTTCTAGAGATGACGGAATTTTGCGATGATTTAGATCTTATTTGAGGGGAATCGAGGAAAATCGTACATGTACGGGAGGATTTTGAGCATCATGGAAGAACATATCTGCAAGATCGAGACCAAAATACCTGATATTTCAGCTGAATCGGAAGTTCCACTGAAAAATGCAACATTTCCTGCATATATTGCCTTTTTTGACCTGAAAACACCCCAAAAACAGGCTATATCGACCCTAAAAAAAATCAAAAACACATGCAAGCTCAGGGGTGACCCAAATACTCAGGGTCTCACACACAGGGGTCATCACCCCTCCGATATCACCTTTGCGACCACCACCCTGGTGGTTGCTCTTCGGCAATACGACAGTAACGGTGGTCAAATCACCCTGGATAAGGAGGTAAAAACCATACATGAATGACAGCATTTTACAAACCAGTCCAAGATGTAGTCATCATGCAGCCATTTTTTTAATAGGGGTATTATCATGACATTAATAGACTATAATAATCCAAAATGTCCGTCCTGCGGTTATCCAAAAGAGGATTCAACCAAGAAAGATATGTCACATGCCGCAGTCTGTTTTTACTGCTATATGCGAGGTGGCACTTCAAATCAAAAGATGTTCATACTGTATGTTCTCAATGAAATAGACCGGCCAGTTACAATTTATGAACTGGCTGAGATCATGACCAACCACCCGGCTGTGAAGGGAAGAAGTACGTTTACACGGAACAGAATCAAGGGTGCCTTGGATTTCATGACTCGTCCAAAGAACAAGCTGATATTGAAAGGAAAGAGAAAAAACAACAGTGAAAATGGTGCCGGCAGGAAATTAAATACATATAAAATCGGGAAGAGAAATGGGGTTCCATATCTTGAACAATACCTGGACCGGTGGGATCGAGGGAAGATTGTTCACCTGAAGCAAAAAATATCCAAAGGATTAATGAGAATAATTCGACGGAATGAAAATCAATTCAAGAGCCTCGCTATTAAGAACAAAATTAACGAAGGACAATATGAAAGATTTGATTTTCTTTTTATTAAAGATTTAGTCAAGAGCTTGGATTAAAAAAAATCTACTTATCCTGATAATATAGTAATAAATAATGTCTGTTAATACCGAACTTGATAAATATATTATTTTTCAGAAACACCGCCATAAAGGTGTGAGGAATACTCAAATCGATTGAGCGTTTTTATCATAAAGTGGTACCCCATTTATCATAATTATTGTAAAAGTCCAAATCATTAAGCGCTTTTCTTGATTCGACTGCTCGATCACATGAAGGTATACCTTCATTTTTCATTTGTTCGACCATGCTAACAAAAAGGTGATCTGAATAATTCCGGTTAAAGAAAATGAAATCATTTGAATATGGCTTATATCCGTGAAAATGTCCTGCAATTGCCTCAACATCCTTTACCATTGGGCCATCTATCCAGGTTACATTAATACTGCTCCCCATGGAATACCTTTCAATCCTTACGGAAAATTTTTGCATTGGGAAATGTGTTTTTAATTCCTTTCTGACCAATTTGGCCACTTCTTTGGTGTCCATATATTCCATTTTCTTATCCTCCGGTGTATCCTTGTCAATATTTTACTATATCTTTTCCCATTTATATATTTACCTTTAACAGTTAAAGGCAAGTTTTAAATACTATCTGAGCTAAATATTAATTCAGTAAAATGCTCTTGAGGAAAAATGATGAAAAAGAGAATCTACGAAACAATGTATGACAAGCTGGTTAAACTTGGTATCATAAACCAGGATGGTAGCCTGAAATTTGATGAATACATCAAACTTAAATCTGGGATTTTCATGGACTTGAACATTGACCACTTGAGTCACAAAGACGATGACCGCAGTATTGTGATCTCATTAGCTCATAATTATATTCAAGATGGTGATGTTATGGCGGATCCGGACATGGAAATTAGAATAATCCCATCTCTGAAGATGGTTGAAGCCCTGACATTCCAGCAAGATTCAACTGGTACATATCAGCAAGTATACCTTGAAGATGGCAGATTCTATCCTTCACTGAAAAAGGAATTAAACAATTTCCTTAATTCTTGGCTGAAAAACCTGATCGAGCAGGGATTCAGCAACAATTAATTTTTTTGGAGCGGCAAAGAAGGAACGTGTGGTTAAGAATTGTGGGAATTGCACACATTTTGTATATAATCCTGATGGTAGTGGAATATTGTATAGATGCCAGATCAACAGCTCAATCGGTAATGATTGCAAACCAATTGAGTGTAATAATTGGAATCTAAGATGATATTTAAACAATATCTTTTTACACTTTAACCTTTAAAGGATTAAAGTGCATGACGAATACACAGCCCAATAAAACATCATTTCAGAGAAAATATACAGAAGAACAAGTGCTTGATCAATTGAAGAAAAACAACATTATGTCTGCTCGTCAGATTTCAGATAAAATGGGATGCCATAAAAAAACAGTTGAATCTTTGATTAAAAAACTACTTGAATCTGATAGTATCGACCGTGTAAATGTGCGAAGTGAATCGAAACCATTGTGGGTTTATAGCTTGAAAAAGGGTGTGCTGTGAGAACGAATCCAGAGCTGGTGACCAAGCAGAAACTGGAAGAGACACAATACAGGGTCCTGACTATCCTGAAAGAATCGGGACAAAGACATCTGGATGTGTCTGGTCTGTCTGCCATGAACCTCAACAGCTCTGTGCAGCTGCTAAAGGCACTGCAAGCAATCGGGCAGACCATAGAATCCACAGTCGACAAGGCGATCTGAGAACTGCAGCACTTGGTGACCGACATGATCTATGCAGATATCAACCAGCAGGGAACCCTGGCAGGGCGAGTATCGCGCCGCAATTCCAACTTTCTGTAGATAACTCTAAAATTATATTTCATGCGGAGCCCTCCCCTTCAAAACACTTACCCAAGCATCCATACTTACTTCTCAACCAAAGACCGCTGGAATAATCGAAAAGCCTCTGCCAGCCCATACACCACAATGGCGGGCGGAGCAGAACGAGAGGGGGGGCAGGAATGCAGGTGTGGGCAATAGAGGGTTTGACGGGATGGATAAATATGTAGTGAAAGCGAGCCGGGTATGTGCATGTGAGAGGGGTAAAGGCTTGCGCCGGGTGGGGCGGTGGTATGTAGCGAGAGGAGAGGAAAACTTTCACACTGTATGGAGAAGATTTCAGACTCAAAATTCTATAGATTGATAGAACCATTGGTTATTGTTAGAATCCTACCTTATGGAGGATAGAAATAAAAATGCCGTCATAAAAATTATGCAGAAGTTCAATGAAACTTGTAGAAATGTATTAATACCTTGGCTAGGAAGGAGAAAACTTGAGGTCAGATTTAAATATGAATGTAACCTAAATTACATCGTGTAAATGCCTCAAATAATTTGGGATTAGGTGTGCGACGATCAGTTTAAACATCGAATAAATCACATGGGTGTGTCAACCTGAGATCATTTTTTACACGAATATAGGGAGAGATATACATGAGTGATCAGAATCATTTCAATGAGGAAAGCATTGTCAATACCGTTCTATCCTTCATAAATGCAGAGACATGGGCCAAGAGCAAAGCGATCGTGCAGGCACATCAGGACGATCTGCTGACACCTGCCGCCGTCCAGGTCTTTGAAGTCCTGTTAATGCAATACAAGGATGACGAAAATGCAATACGCCTCCTTGAGAATCACCGTTCGCTGCTTCTCCGATGCCAGAGCGAGGGGATTGATGCTGCTTTTGCCGACCATCTCCAGACAGGGAGCTCTACTAATGTTTCCAGTCCAGGCGAGTTTTCTGCATTGCATCGAGAATTGCAGAGCTTGAATCGTCCGTCCGATATGCCGCGTCGCGTAGAGTTGTGTCAAAGTGCGCTCAGGCTGGTGAACCGTAACGCGCAACCAGAACTGTGGGCCGATCTGCAGATAGAGCTTAGCAATAGCTTTGCTCTAAACCCGCTTGGTCCCCGCGCCGAGAACCTTGAACTTTCAATCTACCACTACAATCAGGCACTGGAAGTCTTTACACATGAGGCTTTTCCAGAGCAGTGGGCCGAGATCCAGAACAACCTGGCGAATGCCTATAATAACCGCATCATTGGGGAGCGTGCCAAAAACATTGAGCGTGCCATTGACTACTGCAATCGGGCACTGGAAGTCTATACACGCGAGGCATTTTCTGAGGACTGGGCCATGACCCAGAACAACCTGGCCATCGCCTACTGGAGTTGTATCCATGGTAATCGGGCCGAGAACCTTGACTGTGCCATCGACCACTACAACCAGGCACTGGAAGTCCATACACGCGAGGCATTCCCTGAGCAGTGGGGCATGATCCAGAACAATCTGGCTGCTTCCTATTGGAATCGCCTCCATGGGGATCGAGCTGAGAACATTGACCTTGCCATCGACCACTACAACAAAGCACTGGAAGTCAGGACGCGCAGGGCATTCCCTGAGGACTGGGCCATGACCCAGAACAACTTGGCGAACGCCTACAATAACCGCATTCGTGGGGAGCGTGTCGAGAACCTTGACATTGCCATCGACCACTACAATCGGGCACTGGAAGTCTATACACACCAAGCATTTCCTGAGAAGTGGGCCGCGGTCCAGAACAACATAGCTCTCACCTATTGGAACCATATTCGCGGCGAGCGTGCCGAAAATATTGAACTTGCCATCGACCACTTCAATCAGGCACTAGAAGTCTATACATGCGAGGCATTCCCGGTGGACTGGGCCATGACCCAGAATAACCTGGCTCTCGCCTACCGTAACCGCATACGAGGCGAGTGTACCGAAAATATTGACCTTGCCATTGACCACTGCAATCAGTCATTGAAAATCTATACACGCGAGACATTCCCTGAGAAGTGGGCCATAACCCAGAACAACCTGGCTCTTGCCTACAGTGACCGTATACTGGGGGAACCGGCCGAAAATATTGATATTGCGATCGACCACTACAATCAGGCACTTAAAGTCATGACTATCGAGCGATTTCCTGCTTATTGTCGACAAACACTCCACAATCTGGGCAATTTGCACTTTACTGAGATGAGTTGGAAGAATTCACTAGCAGATTATGATGGTGCGATTGAAGCCGGCAATGCGATTCTGGCAGAGGCGCATACCGAAATCGGCCGCAAGGCAGAGGTTGGTGTGACATCCAGACTGTATGCGTGTTCAGCGTACTGTTTGTTGAAACTGAAGCTGATCAAGAAAGCGGTTCTTCGGCTGGAAGAGGGGAAGACACGTCTTCTCACAGAAGCACTGGCCCTAGCTGATGCCGACCTGGATATGCTCTCTAAAACGCAGAGGCAGGCCATGTCAGAAGCGCGTGAAGCAGTACGTATGCTGGAAGCCGAGATGCGTCTTCCTTCTGATGTGCCGGCCCGTTGTACCGACATTGAACTTGGTGAGCTGCTTCGCCAGAAGCGTATCGAGCTGAATAAACTTGTTGAGAATCTGCGCTCACAGCATCCTGATTTCATGCCCACAGGTCTTGATCTGCCCGGCATTCTGGGACTTATACCTGAGGGTGGAGCGCTGGTCGTGCCGCTCGTAACCTCAAAGGGGAGCGCAGTCATTGTAATACCTCACGGGGTAGATTCGGTCGAAACCAATCACGTGGTCATGCTGGATTCTCTCTACGAAGATGAACTGCTCAAACTGCTGCAAGGACCTGCTGACGATAAAGAATGGGGCGGCTGGATGGGCGCGTATTTTGCCTTCTGCGATGAGGGGACAGAAGCTGCCATGGAGCAATGGCTGGATGTCATCGAGAAATCCACAAGCCAGCTCTGGACTATGCTGATGGAACCGATTCACCATAAACTGCTGAGTCTAAATCTGGCTGAAGGGGCGCCGGTTATCCTGATGCCACAGGGATATCTGGGGCTGTTGCCTCTGCATGCAGCATGGCGAGATGTGGATGGAGATAGACGCGCCTTCATCGACGACTACTCGATGAGTTATGCTCCCAGTGCCTACTCCCTTAGCATAAGCAGCGAGCGCATGCAGGACACAACCCGACAAAAGGCCTCGCTTTTGGCAGTGATCAACCCGACAGAGGATCTACGTTATACCCCGGTAGAGGGCATGGCCGTAGAGTCCCTGTTCGACCCTGACCACCGGAAGACGCTGTCAGGGAATGAAGCTACAAAAAAAGAGGTTACAGAAAGGATTCCTGGATGGACATATTTACATTTTTCATGTCACGGTCTTTACAACTGGCAGGATGTGATGAATTCTGGATTGGTGATGGCAAACAATAACATCCTGACCCTGTCTGAAATCATTTCGGGCCTTAACCTTGACACAGCGCGGCTTGTGATCCTTTCAGCCTGCGAGACCGGCATGACTGATATCCAGCAATCACCCGACGAATTCATAGGGCTTCCAACCGGATTTCTCCAGGCAGGTGCTACTGGTGTGGCAAGTACCCTGTGGGCTGTTGACGATGCAGCCACCAGCTTGCTGATAAAGCACTTTTATCGCAAACATCTGAATGAAGGCCTGCCGCCTGATCAGGCATTGCGCTCAGCTCAATTGTGGTTGCGCGACGCATCACGACAAGAATTGGGTGAGACATATAAATCCATTGCCAGAATGAGCCAGAATGAAGCATACCGTGAGCTTGTTATGGGTGGAGATCCCAGTGATAAGCCCTATACCAATCCATATTATTGGGCAGCCTTTACCTTCACTGGCAAATAAAGAGAGGAAAATAACATGTCAAGCATAATGACTCCTGACAACATACTTGCAGCACTTGAGAATCTGGAGAGCGAACTCCCCTCACTGACAGGCCAAGAAGCCTGGGCAACCATTAAAGATGACTTCTACGCACTGAAACTTAGGTTGCAAGACAGTAACGATCCTGAAGAACGCGACAGACTCGCATCAGAACTGGTCGATTTTCTGGTTCCGTATAAACATGTACGAGATAGATTGAAAGAAGAAACCCACTTGGCGAATATTCAAACCGTCCTTCGAGATACGATGGAGACGGACCTGCCGGTATTCGCCGCAAAGATGGATTTAGATAACAATGTTGTCGAGCCCTCGGCAGCCGTGGTCCTTAAATCCATAGTAGTAGATTCGGAAGAGTCGGAAGTACGCCGCATCAAGATTAAAGAAGGCGGTACAGAACCGGGTAAAAGTGTCAAGATCCGTAATTTTCATCTCGATCTGCTTTCGATGACTGAATTGATAGCTACCACCCTAATAACTGTTGCAGACCCTGTAGTTGCTGGAGTGCTTCTTATAATTGGCAGTTTAACCAGAATACCTAAAGCGATAACGATTGACCTCTCTGAACAGGAGACGAGCGTATTCTGGGGTTTTGTTCTTGCACGGGATGCAGATAACTCGGCCGAAGAAAGCCTTATTGCAGAACATACAAACCATGAACGGAATAAAAATGGGCGTCTGCCTCTCACCAACGAGGGAGTGAGAGATGCTTTGTGCAAGTTGAAAAAGCTCAAGAGCGTTGAACTGGTAGAAGGAAAACAAGATACCTGGCGGATCGTGGAAAAATACGAGATAAAGTGATTGTAAGGTCCACTGCAGATTATGTAATGAAATTATTTCTGCCGCAGCCTCCAGCCTGAGCCCCATCTACTGACCCGCATGCAACAGCGCCTGTCAGCCCCCTCACCACAGAAGCTGACTGGCAATGCCAGTGAGATACTCAAGCATTATGTGGGAAATAGGAAGAAATGGCACATTTTCATTAACGTGAGAACCTGGAAGAGGCTGACCCTGCGGCATTTTGAGAAGATGATCGATAAGTGGGCCAAGCTGCTGAATATCCAGAAGACGCCAGTCCATCAAACCGAGCGGTAGGGAGTATCATCTGATCACATTAATGAGACTGAGGGAGGCAGGAGAAAAGCACCATGATCTGCAGTGGCGGCTGATGTGTCTGCTAAGGCAGCTGGGCATAGTAAGGAGATGAAGGCGAGGTATTGAAAGTGAGCTTTGAAGAGACGCAGGAGTCGTTTGGAAGATATCATCCAGCGTTTGTGGAGGTGGGGTGAAATAAATCTGTATAGAACAATATCAATTTAGTTATGATTATTTACTTTAACCTATCATGTATGGGTTCTTATCTGTTTATTCAAAGTGATTTGACCTGTGTTTCTATCGTATTGCCGAATGGCAACCATCGAGAAGATGGTCGCCCCGGGAATGGCGCAGTGGGTGGAAGCACCCTGTTGGATGGACTCGGAGTATCTGGTACACCCGACGAGCTTGGTATTGTTTTTGCATAAAAGCGAGAGGTATGGGGCTTGTGGGAGTGGAAATATTCTGTGATATTAGTGAATCTTAATGGTTCTTCAAAAGCTACATGTAAAATACAGGGGAAATGGATATGGTTAATGAAGTGAAAGCTGTAAAAAATAATTTTTTATTCCATTTCTCTTATCCAAATGAACAAAAAACCAGACGATATAACCAGTGTCATTATCCTGGACAGGAGTATGAACAGGGAAGAGTTCAAAACCATGTATCCCCCCATATCTCCTTGCGGGAAAAACTCTTATTCAGGATGATCTACGAGACCTCCCCCGACACATGTAGGGGTTGGAGGCCAGTATCGAGCTATGGAAACGCAGCACTGGTGCGATCACCTTCCAGAAGACAAAGGGCAAGTACAACTTCTGGACCAGGAGCCACATTTGTGTCTAAAACCATGGAGCTGACCTAAAATACCAGCAAAATACTCAGGCATTATGTGGGGAACAGGAAAGAGGGGTCCATTTTCATCAAACCATGCGGCAGGAGTACTATCTGATCATATTAATGGGACTGAAGGAAGCAGGAGAAATGCATCACGATCTGCAGTGGTGGCTGATTCTCTCAAGATGTTCAAAATCCTCAAGTATAAAATACTATTTTCTCTCATTCCCTGGTAAATAATCTCGAAATCGTCACAAAATTCCAGTGTCAATAGATTGTTTGTGATTTTTTCCGAATTTTCCATCACACAAATACATTCTCAGAAGACGTCTTGTGATTATGTAATGGTGTGATGGGGAAACCAACCTCCTATCTAATGACTAAGCCCGCTCCAGCAGTGTTGGCGCCACCAGGGTTTTAAGGATATTTTATGGGGAGGAGAGATATCGCTTGAACTCCAGCGTTTTGACTTCAGGCATGGCGATCATTTGAGTAATATAGTTAGTCATCTATTCTACCGATTTTTGTATATAGTCCACGTGTCTAACAATTCAAGATTACATCCAATTAATTCATTCACTCATACCTTCACCAGGCACTTTTGTTGGGCCACTGCAAAGTGTTTATGATTTATTTGGCGCATATATGGCGCCTTTATGGCGTCTTTGGCGTATTAGAGTGTATTCAGTTCCTTTGCCGATAGTGCCTTTTTGCTCAAATAGTCTTCTTGATACCAGATCAGCCGGACCTCTCGAAGAAGTCCTTGCAGATGTATCGCAGATTTCCTGATATTTTTTATTCGTTATCTGTCCTTTTTCCTTGACATATATCACAGCTTTGATCTGCCTTTCATTCAGGTTCAGGCTGTGGAAATATTCTTCGTCATAGACATCTTTTCTAAACACAATCTGGAATCCCTGATATTCCTCAAACGTGTATTCAGGAAGTCTACCATCGAGGCAGTGTTGTTGTATTTTTTCTATGCCACTACCCCATCTTTCAATCAATTCAGTATCATACAATACTTCTGCCAGTCCTTTGTTTCGAAGTGTTGATGAATTTGGTATGTATAGTTCATCCAGTGTGATTCCGTAGGGTAATAACCTGGGGCTTCTGATCATGAGTTTGTCGTTATAGACTCATACTTCTATGTTTGAGAAGATTGGATAATCCCGATGGCAAACGGCATTGATAAGGGTTTCTCGCAGGGCTTCTAATGGATAATCCCATATTTGATCTCTTTGTGGTTTGCCTGTCATCACAAATTCGACATTGATATTTTTGCGTATGAAGTCCACGGCTTCGTCTATCTACTCAAAAACTGTGCCAATAACCATCCTATCATAATTCCTGATGATATCCCGTAGATAGGCCAATGTGCTGGCACAGGAGTGCAGCTTCCAGATCCCGGCCAGCACTTTTGATAAACTCAATGGTATGCTCCTTACACTCGGACCAGATCTTACTTTTTCCTCTGTCCGCATTTTATCAGTTCTTCCGGCCCGGTTTCAGCAGCTACCAGGATCGCTTTAAGGGTCAATAAAAGATTGGCTCAACGTCTTTCATCGATAATTTCTCACAAGCAGCCTGATGTATCAATGGCGAATTCTATTGGTACCTGTGGTGGATTTTCTCCGATGATGTGAGGGTGTTCAGGTTGAATAGGTTATTCTTGCTGTATATAATATGGATTTTTCTTTATAAATATGTAATTCCATTTATTCCAAATAGCTTATATAAATACTACAATTAATTCCAAAAAGCTAAATACTAATAATGCAATTAATTCAATAAGAAATTACCTGCAAATGGAGGAGAATATTGAAACAATATATTATGATGAAATGCCAAAACTGCGGCCATTCAGTCAAGAGTTCGGTGGACACTGTAAGGACAAGATGCTCGAAGTGTGGTAAATCCAAATTTATTCAGGTTAATGCAATTGAAGATTTTGTCATTTCTGATGTAGAATTGTTGAATAATAGGGTCACTGCCCTTGAAAATCTCATAAAGAACAATATTCAATCGCCCAGTGTTGGCGAACCCACTCACATCCAGACACCAAAACCAGAATTAAAAACTGCAGTGATGCAGGAGTCTAAATCTACATCCCCACCTTACACCACATCCCAGGATTCTACTCCAGGTATTGAAGTGGACCCTGGATCAGAATCAGTGATTAGGATTAAAGTGATTGGAAAGTATGATGAAGAAATTGTTGAGGATTTCAAACTTCTAAAGACGAGAATAGATACTCTTGAGAGGCAAAATAAAGACCTGAATGAAATGATTATTTCGAATAATGAATATCACGAATATATGAAGACTGAAATTTCTAATGCAATAGAGGATCACGTTTGGTGGATCAAATTATTCAATCAAATGTTTTCATCAATCTCCGGTCGGTACGATCCGAAAAAACGAATAATAGATCTGTTTAATAGAGATGATAGTTACTGGATACATTGGAACAGAAATCTGAGTCGAGAAATAATTCATAACATTTTCAAAAATCCACATGAGAAATAACAATCTTTCTTATTCGGCGAGGGAAGGCCGTAAGGCCTCTTCTTTACTCTACTGGAGCTCCTTGTTTTATCTAACATAAAAGCAATACCTTCCCGGAATGACCACAGTCGTATTCACAGAGAAGAACAAAGCCGCAGCCCAGATCGCAAAAATCCTGAGCAGCGACAGTGTCAGCCGCATATCTGTTGAAGGTGTCCAGGTCTACGATTTTAAGAAAAATGGCAGGCAGTGGCGGGTGATGGGGCTTGCCGGTCACATCATGGGATACGACTATCCGGAAGAATACCACAACTGGCATGCAGTTGACCCGAAAGTGCTCCTTGATACCGCGCCTGTCAAGTCTGTGACAAAACAATCCTATGCAAATGCCATCACACGCCTTGCCAGCAGCGCGGATGAGATCATCCTTGCATGCGATTTTGACAGGGAAGGAGAGAACATCGGTTTTGAAGCCAGATCCATTGCAGAGAAGGTATCAAAAGCACCGGTGAAACGTGCGCGGTTCTCATCCCTCTCTACAGGTGAAATAAACAGGGCATTCGAGGAACCAGTCGCTCCTGATGAGAATATGGCAATGGCAGCAGAAGCGCGCCAGATACTAGATTTAAAGATGGGAGCGGCGTTTACCAGATACGTAACCCTATCGGTACGCGAGCGCGTCCGCACAAAAGGCGTCCTCTCGATCGGACCGTGCCAGACCCCAACCTGTGGGTTCGTGTACGAACGCGAGCGTGCGATACGCAATTTCAAATCAAAGGATTTCTGGAAAATAGAAGCACTTTTTAGCACGCATGGTTCTGATTTTACAGGACTGCACCGCGGGGGGCATATACAGGATAAAGCGAAAGCTGATTGTGTGTTTTCCAGGATCAAGGACTGCAAGGTGGCAACGATCACAAAAAAGACTGTAAAAGAAGCAGCCACCAATCCGCCATATCCATTGAACACGACCGAATTCCTAAAGCGCGCATCAAAGTTTTTGGGAATGAGTCCCGAACAGTCCCTTGAGATCGCAGAGCAACTGTACCTATCAGGATTTATCAGTTATCCAAGAACAGAGACCAACAGGTACGCCGACGATTTTGAGTTTAAGCCAATACTCGTAAGTTTTACAAAAGGAGTATATGCAGAATA
>JAAXOC010000094.1 GCA_014237145.1 ANME-2 cluster archaeon | reverse complement strand
CGAGACAACAACATTGAAGAACGCAGTCACAGATGGAGCAGAATGCACATACGAAGACGAACCGGAAGAACGAGAACAACAAATGAAATGGCCCAATATGGTGCGCTAACAGCAATTTTTTCAAACATTGAGAACAAAATTTATGTAAAAGAGATACTATCGGACGTTAAAGACTTTATTCGAGAAATACAGGACATCACACCTGAAGAGATTCAAAGATCAAGAAAACTGATAAGACCGTACACATGCAAAGAAATGATACATTCCGACACTAAAAGATCAAATATTCTAAAAGAATTCATAGACTTACTTGAAGACGGATACTCAGTTGAAAATTGGCTTTCTAAACTAAATAATTCCAACCCCATAATGACGCCATAGGTTTAAACGGGTGATACGGTTATATATGGATTCAATTACTTTGCAACATTATTTTTACAGTGGCGGCACACGATAGGAAGCCGATGCAACTTCAATAGTTTGTAATTCATAATATGGCGGCTTAAACCATTCAACCAACAGGTTATATATAGTAAAATCTAATGTTAATTATTAACACAATAGGAATGAAATAGTATTATGACAAAGGCTATAGAAGTTGTTTATGAAGATAATGTTTTTAAGCCTCTTGGACCTGTTGAAGGTCTTAAGGAACATGAGAGAATGGTAGCGATATTTTCCCCACGTCCTGTCAAAAAAGGTTTGCATGATATAGTTGGAACAATGACACACGACGAAGCTATTGCAATGCAGAAACTTATTGATGAGGAGTTCGAAAAAATTGAAGGCGAGTGGTAGGTTAGCTGTTGATACTAACGCTGTAATCGCCTACAGAGAAGGTATTTCTGAAGTCTGTACTTTTATAGATGAAGCAGATGTAATTATTTTACCAGTTACTGTTCTGGGTGAACTACTTTATGGCGCTTTAAATAGCGCAAAAACTGAAAAGAATGAACAGGTTATACAAAAATTCGCAGCGTATTCCCTTGTTATGCAGGTTGATGAAGCAGTTGCTACACTTTACGCCAAAGTGCGTTTCAATCTTAAAAAAAACGGAACTCCTATTCCTGAAAATGACATATGGGTTGCAGCAGCATGTTTGGAGCTCGAAGTTCCACTTCTCAGCCGGGATGGTCACTTTAAGCATGTTGAAGGATTAGATGTTTATAACTGGTAAATTACTTCGTTTTTCATTTATTGGTATAGACGACGTTCATGCAAGTCAATTTTTGATAAGCATATGTGCAACACAGATAATATATTTCAACAGCCATATCCACCCATTCCCGGCTCATGGCCAGCAGACATACTCACTCACTCACCCGGCCTAAAATCACTCATTCCCTGGCACTCCAGACCAATACCACATGAACCACCACGGTTGGCTGCACCCTGCCGCCCTTACAGGCAGCGGGTGCAGGGCTCTTATATAAAATATCCATTCCCCGAACCCAGGCTACTCGAAAGTACAGGGCTGGCTGCTGGTTAAGTGCATAGGGAGTGTAGCAGAAGAGGGGCATGTTTCATAGATGAATAGGTGGGGTAAAAGATCATTCAAATGTTAACCACAGAGTTCACAGAGGACACAGAGAATGCTAAAAACGCTCTGTGCTCTAGGTGTGCTATGTGGTTTAAATAACATATAATATATATTTATAAAGCCACTGACTGCGCCTACAACGCTCCCCGGCCAATAACCAGCAGATATACTCACCCACTCACTCACTGTAAAATTACTCCATCCCCCGACCCTCCAAACCGATGCAATATGAACCACCACAGCTGGCTGCTGGTCAGGTACACAGGGGGGCAGCAAGCTCATACGAACGCAGATGTAGTTTTCAGGCAAGTGAACACAATACTTGATAATGTTACAGCAATAAAATGTCTGACAGCCACAAAAAATGATAAAGTATATATGCAATTTTGACACAATTACGTTTAAACTTAAATAATTATGGTGTGTTATGAAATATGTAACAAAACATTGCCCGGTCTGCGGTAAGCAGTTCGTGGTACTCCGGGAGGCGGCGCACAAGGTAGAGTGTTGTACCCTGGGATGCCTGGAAAGGATGGACAGTGGGGTGACTGCCTCCAGGGACGGGGCGGGATCTGATGCACAAAAGTTAGTGAATAAGCATGTTTCAGATATCTAGAAAATGTTTACGAGGAATATCCAGGTAAAAATCGCTATCAACACTGGTACCCGCCTGGAGATTACAAGGATGAGCCCGGTGATGCATGAGGGTAAGAGGCAGGGGGTTGGGCATTTAATGCAACATGACAGGTTGGGGAACTCGGATGATATGAGCGGGTATGGTTTGATGAACTGGAACATCCTCTGGAAAATACGATAAGGAATAAACAGGATCGTCTGTCAGAAGATGACAACACATATTTTAAAATGTTTGATATAATACCAAACTAAATGAATGAAATAAAATTAATTGAGCTGATAATTCATGGATGAGCATATTGAAGGTATAAAAACCAAAAACCTGCGAGTTATCCCTGATGAACGGGGCTGGCTTATGGAGATACTACGCAATGATGATGATATTTACCAGCAGTTCGGCCAGGTATATATTACTACAGCATATCCAGGAGTCGTGAAAGGTTGGCACTACCACAAAAAACAGACAGACAACTTCACCTGTGTCTCTGGTATGATGAAGGTAGCATTATATGATGCCAGGGAAGACTCTGATACAAATGGTAATATAATGGAATTCTTTATCGGGGAGAAGAATCCCATCTTGATCAGCGTACCTCCTGGGGTCTACCACGGTTTCAAGGGTGTTGGTACCCAAACCGCCTTTTTCTTAAGTGTGCCAACTCTTCCCTATAATTACCAGGAGCCCGATGAGTACAGGCTTCCACCAGATACTAAAGAGATCCCTTACGACTGGGGACTGGATCCCAGCTTAAAACACGGATAAGGGCTATTATGAAGATCCTGGTAACGGGTGGGTCTGGATTCATCGGAAGCAATTATATCCGGATGATGTTCAAACGCTACCCGGATACCAGGATCACTAATCTTGATAAACTCACATATGCGGGAAACCCGGATAACCTGCAAGATATCACGAATCCGGGATATACGTTCATTAAAGGTGATATCTGCGATCCTGGTGTGGTCAATAAAGCTATGGAAGGAACGGATGCAGTTGTCCATTTCGCTGCCGAGAGCCATGTTGACCGTTCCATCAAGGATGGTTCTGTATTTGTCACAACAAATGTACTGGGCACAAATACCTTACTGAACTGTGCTTTGCAATCAGGTGTGAATAAGTTCATCCATGTGTCCACTGATGAGGTTTACGGGAGCATTGATGAAGGTTCCTTTTCCGAGGAAGACCCACTTGAACCGTCAAGTCCGTATTCTGCCAGTAAGGCAGGATCAGACCTGTTGGCAATGTCGTACTATATCACCTACGGGTTGCCTGTGACTATAACCAGGTGCACGAATAATTTCGGGCCGTACCAATATCCTGAAAAATTGATACCCCTGTTCATCACCAACCTGATGGAAGGGAAAAAGGTGCCTGTATATGGCACCGGATTGAATGTGAGGGACTGGATCTTTGTGGATGACCACTGCTTGGGAATTGATTTCGTATTCAACCACGGGCGAAGTGGAGATATCTATAATATCGGCGGCGGAAGTGAATTGACCAATCTAGAGATCACACATAGGATACTGGAGATGCTGGGACGGGATGAATCCAGCATAGAGTTTGTGGAGGATCGGAAAGGTCATGACCTGCGATATTCCCTGGACTGCACGAAATTAAGGGGGATGGGCTGGAAACCTGGATATGATTTTGATAAGGCACTAAAATCCACTGTGAAATGGTATATGGAGAACAGATGGTGGTGGGAACCGTTAAAACAGTGATATTTGGTGCTTACGGGATGTTGGGGCATGACCTGCAGCAGGTGTTCCCTGAGGCTGCACTGTTTGGCAGAGCGGACCTTGATATTACCGACACCGCACAGGTGAAACAAGCCATCCGGGAGACGGGACCCGATGTGGTGATCAATGCGGCAGCTTATACCGATGTGGACGGCTGTGAGGATAATGTGGAGCATGCCTGCCAGGTGAACGGTGAAGCCCTTGAACACATCTCACGGGCCTGCCGGAACATGAATGCAAGATTGATCCATTTCAGCACTGATTATGTGTTTGACGGGACCAGGCAGGAATACCTGGAATCGGATGACACTAATCCCATCAATGTCTATGGTCGGTCAAAACTGCTGGGAGAACAGAATATCGTGGAACATATGAATGATTACCTTATCATCAGGACCTCCTGGCTGTTCGGCAGGCATGGCAGGAATTTTGTGGACACTATGCTGGACCTGTCTCCGGGGATGGATGAGGTGAGGGTGGTGGATGACCAGTTCGGCAAGCCCACTTACACGGCAGATCTGGCACAGAAAACGGCTGAGATCATCGGGTTGGGGGCTGGGATATACCATATCACAAACGAAGGGGTATGTTCCTGGTACGAGTTTGCCAGTGCCGTTATTCCTAATATCGTTCCCTGCAGTAGCAATGAGTTTATAAGGAAAGCAAAACGTCCAAAATATTCTGTCCTTGTGAATAGAAAGACCGAACCAATGCGCCACTGGAAGGATGCACTTAAAGATTATCTGAAAACTAAAATCTAGGGTTTATGATGACTATTATAATAGATGTTTTAAAGAAGATCGAAACAATCCTGAACCAGCGGGCAAAGGGTGAGCATATTGATAAGGTCTCTATCTTTAAACAGATGTTGAGGAAGGGAGCCGGATCATATCTTGTGGACCAGTATTCCAGCGGTAGGATTAGTAAGGAAAGATTGGCAAAAATGCTGGAGCTTGAAAAGTATCATGTCAGATCTGGCATCAGTTATGAAAGGTTCAACTGAGGAATTGAAATAGCTGAAAAAAGGTATCCACTTTAAATCAGATGGAAAAAATAATAGCCACAGATAAATATGAACAATGATTTATACAAATTTTATTACCCTACTTTTTGAAAGGGATACGAAAAAAGCATTAAATACAAATGACCTGGTGTCAAGTCAACCATACAATATCGCAAGATATATGATCAGACACGGTTATGTTTTTCAGTTATTTTCAAGACGCTGATTAACGCAGATTAACGCTGATTTAAGGTTGCATCTGCGTAACCTGCACGCCCTTAAGGCGTAGCAGGCATTCACTTCCCACGGAAGTGAATGTATCAGTGTT
>JAAXOC010000093.1 GCA_014237145.1 ANME-2 cluster archaeon | reverse complement strand
GAACTGCATCCCTTCCACAGGATATTCCCGGTGCCTTATCCCCATTATAATTCCATCTCCGGTCCTGGCCGTGACCTCCAGTTCATCAGGCAAGCTCTCTTCATCCACCACAAGTGAATGATACCTGCCCCCGATTATTACAGACGGCAGCCCTTCATATATCCCGCTTTTACAGTGTATGACCTCTGAAGTCTTGCCGTGTACCGGGCCGGATGGTGAATGTATTACCCTTGCCCTGTATGCCGCAGCAATAGCCTGGTGACCCAGGCATACACCCAATGTGGGTATTTCAGGCCCGAATATTTTAATTATATCAATACAGGTGCCAATATCAGCCGGATTATGCGGATTTCCAGGACCTGGCGAGATCACAATAGCATCAGGCCCAATTATCTCAACCTCGCCCGGGCTTATGGTATTTGGTACCACAACGGTATCGGGCTCGAACATTGACACGTAATCCACCAGGTTCCACACAAAGGAATCCTTGTTGTTCACGAACAAGACCTTCATGCTTTGCCCCCGATAGCTTTCATCATGGCAGCCATCTTCCGCTCGGTCTCATTGTACTCGTATGCAGGGTCCGAATCAGCCACAATACCGGCCCCGGCCTGGATGTATGCCTTCTGGTCCTTCATGATAACCGTACGTATCACAATAGCAAAGTCCGCATTCCCGTCAAGGGAATAGTAACCCACACCGCCGCCGTAGATGCCTCGGGCAGTGGTTTCCATGTCATCGATGATCTCCATGGCCCGTATCTTTGGTGCCCCGGACAGCGTACCTGCCGGAAATATGGCCCTTGCCGCATCGAACTGGTCGCAATCATCACGCAGCATTCCGGTCACTGTGCTCTCAATATGCTGTAAGTGGGAGTACTTCAGTACGCTCATGAAATCTTCAACTTTCACAGTTCCGGGTCCGCTTACCATTCTCACATCATTGCGCCCCAGGTCAACCAGCATCACATGCTCTGCCCGTTCCTTCTCGTCACCCAGCATCTCATGACCCAACTGCTCATCCTCTTCGGGCGTGGACCCACGGGGGCAGGTTCCTGCAATGGGATTGGTTATTAACTTCCTGTTGTGTACAGTCATCAGGGTCTCGGGACTGGCACCTATAATACCTGTACCATCGAACTCTAACAGGTACATATAAGGACTTGGGTTCACCTCACGCAGCCGCCGGTAAAGTTCCACAGGTGTCTGTTCCAGCTTGATCTCATAGCGCCGGGACAGCACCACCTGGAAGATATCACCATCAATGATATGCTGCCTTGCCTTTTTCACAGAATCTTCATATTGTGACCTTGTCATATTACATGAAGGATCATCAATTGGACATACATCATATATTGAGAATTCAACTTTCCCTGCCTGATGCATCAAAGCCAGCATGCTGGCGGCATCTTCAACAGCCTGGTGGTAGATGTATGCGGCATCATCATCTTTCCCGATGAACGGGGTTAACACCACATGTACAGTATCGCCCAGGTGGTCGAAAACAGCGGTTTTACTCACCAGTGCGAACTGGGCATCAGGGAAATCCGACGTATGGGCCTGCTGCCTGTCCAGCCAGCAATCGTACACCAGGTCATAAGCATTGAATCCGATTGCACCGCCCATGAATGTCTGGCGGTCAAAGGATGTACTGTTCAGGAATACTGCACCACTTGCCGGAAATGCCGAGCGTACAGCATCCAGTGTATCATATCCCGGCTTGATCTCACCCTCCTGTCCCTCGCTATTCCCGTTGGTATAGCATACCTTCGCAAGGTTTCCTTTTACATGCTGTATCATGGGAGTCTGTGCAGGATATTCCAGTGTCACTCTCCTATCCTTTACCGTAACCACGGCATCAGGATCAGAACCCACAAAGGAGAACCGGGCATGACGCTGTTCCTTTCCCACAGATTCCAGGAAAGATTCCAGGAGGTACGAATACCTGCATACTCCACTGTTTTGTTCCTTCATGGCACTGTATAACTGGAACGGAGTACAGGGTGCAGGAATCTTTGCACTTAACTGGATTATGGCGGGTCTTTCCCCTGCTGCCAGTTCGCAGAATTGTGTCTCAGTCAGGTCAAGCTGCACGCTGTTCATTGCGTTCGTTGCATTTATTGCATTCATTGAACTAACCTCGCATTATTGATGAACATCATTACTTTATCCTCATCCTTTACACTCCCTGTCTCAACTCCCGATGCTGTATCCACACCATAGGGCCGTACGGTCCTGATAGCATCTGCCACATTACCGAAATTGAGACCCCCGGCCAGTACAACAGGCAGGGACGAGTGCAGGGTAATTTCGGCACTCCTGGCCCAGTCATGGACAGTCCCTGTACCCCCGGTCTTACCGTCTATTTTAGTATCAAGCAAAATTGCATCAACAATATTGTCCAGTTCGTTAATTTCATCTACAGCACTACCCACATCAGTTCCGCCATCAATATGTATGGTCTTGATGAGCTTCACGCCAGTATTCTCCTTGAGGGACCTGAGGTCTTCCTGTGACATGTAACTGTGAACCTGCACGGCATCAGGCTGAACGAAACCGGTTAGTTCAAGGGCATTATCAAGGCTATCCGGCATGCAGACCATCACTGTACTCACAAACGGAGGTGTGGAGTCTACCAGTTCCCTGGCTGTTTCCCTGTCTATCTTTCGCGGCGTACTAACAGGTACCTCGGTGATAAAACCTACCGCATCAGCCCCGTATTTCACAGCCGTCATTACAGAATCCAGGTCTTTCATCCCGCAGATCTTGACCCTGGGGATGGGCAAGGTTTGGTATTGCTGTATCTGGTCATTTTCCGGTTTGTGCATGGAACTTCACAAGACTCCTTCAATCGATTATATCTTATGAGATATATTTTCCAAGCTGTCCTGTGTCGCCTGCCACTTCTACGAAACTTTTCAGCTTCTCCAGAGCTGCACCGCTGTCAATGGTCTGCTGTGCCAGTTCTACACCGTCTTTTATGTCAGATGCCTTACCACCCACGACCAGCGCTGCAGCAGAGTTCATGACCACGATATCCCTTTTTGGTCCTTTCTGCCCCTGTAATATCTTCACAATATCAGCAGCGTTCTTCTGGGGGGTATCGCCCCTGATATCTGCTATTGTTGCCCTGTCGAACCCCAGTTCTTCGGGTGACAGTGAATAAGTCCGGATGTTGCCGTTGTTAAGTTCTGCCACTGTAGTGGTGTCGATGTTGGATATCTCGTCAAGGCCGCTTCCATGTACCACAAAGGCCCGCCTGGTTCCCAGGATTTTTAGTACATTTGCCATGGTCTCGCATAATGACTCATCAAATACGCCTATAACCTGGGACTTGGCATTGGCAGGGTTTGTCAATGGGCCAAGGATGTTGAAGACTGTCCTTATTCCCAGTTCCTTTCTTGGTCCGCCTACACGTTTCATGGATGGATGGAACACAGGGGCAAGCATGAACCCGATGCCTGCTTTTTCTATGGATTCCTCCACCTTTTTTGGCGGCAGGTCTATGTTCACGCCTAGTTCTTTTAATACGTCTGCACTTCCTGATTTTGATGTGATGGAATAGTTGCCGTGCTTTGCCACAGGCACTCCGGCAGCCGATGTGATAATGGCCGAGGCTGTACTGATATTGATGGTGTGGGATGAATCGCCGCCTGTGCCGCAGGTATCAACCAGCGTGCCGCTGACCTTGGGGTTGATGGTGTTTGCGGCTTCCTTCATACCCATGGCCATGCCTGCGATCTCTTCTGCTGTTTCGCCTTTCATTTTGAGGGCTGTGAGGAATGCCCCTATCTGGGCGTCGGTGGCATCAGTGAATATGCTGTTGATGGCTGATCTCGATTCTTCTGATGTAAGGTTTTCTCCGGCTGTAATTTTCTGGATGAATTCGATCATTAATATCACCTATATTTGATGTACAATAATATACATTGTTGTATAAATACGTACAATATATATAAGCTTTATGACATCCAAATAATTATTCGATCTGCTTTATTCTGATTATTTGGTGCGAAATAGTCCTTAATCTCAAGTGTGGCTGAGATAAATCTGTGAAATATCTGTCTACATTAATCTTGTATTATTTCATGCTTAATGCATTGGGCATTCGACCATGGTTGTTTGTTTAGCTCAATATTATTTCAAAAAGGGTTGGAGGGTGAGGCAAAACTATTATACTCTAAAATTCAATTAGGATATTAATGAACAATGTAAAAAACATCCAGGCCATTGTTAAAGGCAATGTCAATATGGTAGGATATAGAAAGTTAGTAGAAGGTTATGGATTATCCAGGGGCTTGGCAGGATATGTTTTTAATATTAGTATAGATACTGTCGGGTTAATGGCCGGTGGGCTGGAATCCGCTATCGATGGATTTATTCAGGATTTAAAAGTGAAGCGACCAGATACGGAAATAAAAACCATAGAAATAAAGGAAGATATTATTTTACCTTCACCTTTTGGCAGGGTTATATCTGGTGATATGCGGGAGATTGGTGAAAGGCTGGACAAAGGTGTTAATATTTTATCTGACCACACAGGGTTACTTAATGACCTGAAAGAAAACACATCAGTATTGACTGAACATACAGGGTTACTTAATGACCTGAAAGAAAACACATCAGTATTGACTGAACATACAGGGTTACTTAATGACCTGAAAGAAAACACATCAGTATTGACTGAACATACAGGGTTACTTAATGACCTGAAAGAAAACACATCAGTATTGACTGAACATACAGAGTTATTGCAAGGCATCAATGACAATTTTAATACATTACCAGAAAGGATTGCCGAAGCAATAGTGAAGAGGTAATTTTACTTCATTTATTTTTATATATAATGTATAACTTACTACACCTTTTTTACAATGTAATAATATATTTTAGAAATTTTAAAATGAAAAGTTTACAAGATTGTAAACCTGATAGCACAGTATATTTTATGATCCTTAAAATATCACTTTTCAGTATACATTATCATAAAACAAACAATTATTATATATGCTCAAACATTAGTGACCACAATAAGAGGAACGGTTGAAAATGAATCAAAAAATGGGTGTCCAGTTCATAGCTGCATTTATGATATTGTCAATGATCCTATCTTCTGTTGCTTATTTCATAGGCTCTGACGATTCAAATGACCAGAATAATGACCAAACAGATATTAATTATCCCGACAATGAGTATTTCAATGTTGGCGGAAAGCAGGTATTCCACAGCTTTAATTCTATTGCAGACGGGCTGCAGATGTCAAACCCGCAAACCTTTGTTGCCCAATTCCTGGATGTGAAATATATCGAGTCCACTGCCCCGGAACTATGGAACGAGCAACTACCCTTGAACCTGACCACTGTTTATGTGCGGAATAAGGTGGAAGTGGACAACCTGTACATGACCTCTTCTAAACATATCTATTTTTCCCAGGACCTCAATAATGAGTTCCTGCTGCTTAGCACTATGACCCCGAAAATAGTATCCTTTGAATATATCGGATTACCTTCAAGTGATAACCAGTACCTTCTCCTGTCACGACTTGATACAACCGGTACTAATGTCATGGGCGAGCCGACAATTTTCACACCAACAAGCGAATCAGCAGAAGCCGTTATATCTATCATTGAAAGCTTTGCTGTTCCACCAACTGCTTATGATGCTTTCAGGCCCGTGCTTAATTATTCTGATGATTATTCCGAATTCCAGGTTGTAAACTCCCGGGTTGGATTTGCGGACCTGTATTACATGGGGTTGCACAGGAATGATGACGGCTCATTTACCAGGACGACGATTTATTATAATCCGTCTGCTGAGAGTGCGGCACATGTTAATGAATTGGCCTTGAGTGGTTCAGAGCGCGGTTTTAGTCAGTATGATGTCACTACAGAGGGGGATATCCTGAAGGTTGTACTTACTGGTGAATTTTCACTTGTTACTGGTGAGGATATTGAATAATTTCTGGATTATATACACCCATTTTTATTTAAAAGATATAATTAAAAGAAATAATATTATTTATATTCCACAAAAACAATAATATGTCCTAATAGTACGTATACCAATTCAAGAATACAATACTTTGACAAAAGCGGGGTCATTAATTGAAAAAATGGGTAATCTTTCTTACGGCAGCAGTACTGGTACAATCATTTGTCATAGCTGATGCCCTTGACAATAAACCTAAGATCCACTCCGAACTTTCCAGGCAGATAGTCATGTCCCAGTCCAATAACAGTGAAGACATGATCCGTGTCATCGTGATAATGAAGGAACAGTATCAAGCACCTGAAGTAAAGGTCCAGGGTCATGTGGATCAGAAACAGCACCGCATGGATACAGTGAATTCCCTAAAGCAAAAGTCTGCTCGAAGCCAGCACAATCTCATTTCCGTTATGCAGGGAAAGGGGGCTGATAAAATGAAGAATGCCAGGCCCCTGTGGATATTAAATGCAATAACATTTGAAGCGACACCTGATGTGATTGAGGAACTGGCAAATCGGGATGATGTGGCCCAGGTCATACCCGATTATGAGGTGCACCTGCTAGAGGAGAGCGTGGTTGTGGATGATGTGGATGATGTGGCGGTACTTGCTAACCTGGTATGGGGTGTGGAAAAGATTAATGCGCCGCGTGTGTGGGATTTAATTTACAATGGCACAAATATCAACGGTACAGGAGTAAATGTTTCAATTATTGACACGGGAATAAATTATAATCACCCAGACCTTGAAAGTAACTATATAGGTGGTTATGACTTTGTCAATGACGATGATGAACCCATGGATGACAACTGGCATGGTACACATGTGGCAGGTACTGTAGCAGGAACGGGGGTTGGTGGAAAAAAGACAGGTGTTGCACCCGGTTCTAATATATTCGGAGTTAAAGTGCTTAATGAAAGTGGTAGTGGATCCTACAGCGATCTTATTGATGGTGTACAATGGTCTATTGACAATGGTGCCGATATTGTGTCATTATCCCTTGGCGGCCCCAATGACTCCTCCATGACCACCATGATAAACAATATTATTGATGCCGGGGTATTACCGGTAATTGCTGCGGGAAACGATGGCCCTGGTGTTTCCACAATCAAATGCCCGGGAGATGAGTTTAATGCAACCACAGTGGGTTCAACCGACAGCAGCGATACTATAGCACCTTACAGCAGCAGGGGGCCTGTGACATGGATTGGTGATAAATATATCAAGCCTGATGTGACTGCGCCTGGTGTTAAAATAAAATCTACATCCTATCATGGTGGATATTATATTAAAAGTGGCACATCAATGGCCACTCCACACGTCTCAGGTGCAGCAGCATTGATACTTCAGGCATTTCCTGATATGACTCCGCTGGAAGTGCGGCAACTGCTGGAAGATACGGCCGTTGACCTGGGTGATGCTGGGAAGGATAACACATATGGTTCAGGAAGGATCGATGTCTTGAAAGCCATTTCCATACAGCCTCCGGCTGTGTCAAATGTATCAATAAATCCAAATTTGACTAATACAGATCCGGTTCTCAATGCTTCTATCTCAGATTTGTTCAATAACATTTCGTACGCAGATTATTTTATTGACTATGACCTGGAAAATTCTACGTTTTTGAGTGCCGTGGACGGAAGCTTCGATTCAAGTTTTGAAAATGTGACCAGGATTATAAATATTTCCAGACTTCCAGATGGAGTCCACAGCATTACCACCAGGGTCAAAGACAGCATGAATAATTGGAATAACCAGACAAATGCCAGTTTTACTGTGGACACCACCGCACCCACATCCACCACCCCATCCACCACCGAGTTTTTCGCAAATACCTCAGCAAGCTTTGACAAGTGGGTACTCACGGACCTGTACCCAGGTTACTACTGGGTCCTGCGAAACGGCACAGAGATAGTCGTCCCTCCCACACCATGGACTAACAACACAAACATCACAGTACCTATTGACACAAACATCAGCCTTGGTGACTTCAACTATACCATACAGTATAACGACACCGCAGGCAACAACGGCACGCAGAATACTGTCATGATCACCATAATCACCATAAGCGACACAAATTCCCCCATACTCTCAGACAACATGCCTTTATCAGGCACAACCAATAAAACTCCCACAATAAGCATCAACGCCACTGACAGAGGGTCCGGGATCAATGCCAGCAGCGCCAATATGACTGTGAATGATATTCAAGTATTACTTTCAAATATAAGCTCCGGATTTACATTCAATTTCACAAATACGACCACAGTGGCATATAACCACGGTGATACCGTAAATGTCACATTCAATGTCTCGGATTACGAAGGGCATTTGAACAGCACATCATGGATGTTCTATATCGACAATGTTGCGCCCACCATCACTATAACTTCCCCCGCTGAAGGCTATTCCACCACAGCAAGCTCGGTCAAAGTCACCTGCATTGTCAATGGTACAGGTTCACCCCCTACCGTGACAGTAAACAGTGTCACAGCAGTGACCACAACCAACAGCACCGTCTTTAACGGTACTTTCAGTGCAACCGCATCCCTCTTTGAGGGCTCAAACCAGATATATGCAAATGTCACCGACGCTGCCGGAAACACAAACAGCACCCTCATCAATGTCACACGTACCAAATCCACCAGTAGTGGCGGCGGTGGCGGTGGAGGCGGCGGCACTTCAGGTGAGGATTTCTATAACATAGCTGAGACCGAGACCCAGCGCGTCCCCATCTTCAAAGGCGACATTGTGAGTTACTTATTCGAGAACACACAAATCCCCATACAGAACATCAAATTCACAGCAAAGGTAAGCGCAGGTAAGGTAGCCTCCAAGATAGAGTTACTACGAAATACATCCACAACGGTAGATACACCCGCACCTGGCAAGGTATATCAAAATATCAACATCTGGGTCGGCAACTATGGCTGGGCGACCGAGAAGAACATAAGAGATATGACCATCAGCTTCACAGTCCCCCTTGACTGGATAAACTCAAATAATATTGAAAAAAGCAGCATTGTGCTCTACCGGTACAATGATGACTCCTGGGAACGGCTGCCTACGTCAGAAACCACAAGAAATGAAAACAGCATAACCTTTACAAGTTCAACACCAGGCTTCTCACCTTTTGCCATCTCAAGTGAAACAATCTCTACCCCTACCGCCATTCCTAAAGCTCACGATACACCTGCATCAATGGCAACCCATAGCTCCAATATCACGTCGAGCTCCCAGACAAATGTAAATGAACTCGGGAACAAAGAAGGTACTATCATGTTGTGGGTCCTGTTCATTATCGTTATCCTGGCAGTCGCAGTAATCATCTTCCTGAAGAAGGATGAAATACTGCAGGGAATAAACAATATGAGACAGCAGCGAGGACGATAGTTATATTACCTATCGTGTAATAGATGGGTTCGAATCATACCTGAATAAATAATTCAGCTTACGATCACATAATAAACCGATGAATAATGACGGACATTAACCTGTCCGGAAGGAGATTTGAAAATCATGGCACAAGCAATATTTGTAAAATTTGACGTTCCTGCTGAACTTGAGAACAGTGCACTCGAAGCACTTGAACTTGCAAGGGACACAGGTAAAGTACGTAAAGGGACGAACGAAGCCACAAAAGCAGCAGAGAGAAGTACAGCCAAGTTGATATATATCGCAGAAGATATTAATCCCCCTGAAATAGTGGCCCATCTGCCGCCCCTGTGTGAGGAGAAAAATATCCCTTATATCTATGTAAAAAAACAGGAAGAACTGGGTGCTGCCTGCGGTCTGAAAGTGGGCTGTGCTGCGTCAGTTATCCTGGAAACCGGCAAATCCAAAGACCTGGTCGATGATGTGGTCAACAAGACCCAGGCATTGAAGTAGGAACAAGATCATGTCAGAAAATTTAGGTTTTCCGGCCGAGATCATTGAGATCGTGGGCAATACCGGCATGCACGGTGAAGCTCTCCAGGTCCAGTGCAGAATTCTTGACGGCAGGGACAAGGGCAGGATCATCACCCGTAATTGTGTGGGGCCCATAAGGGTAGGGGATATCCTGATGCTGCTTGAGACTTCAAGAGAAGCAAAGAAACTCAATACACGGTGATCCTGATGGAAACACGTAAATGTTCGTTCTGCAAAGGGGACATCGAAATGGGTACAGGCAAGATGTTTGTCAAAAAGGACGGTAGTACATTGTATTTCTGTTCAAGCAAATGTCAAAACAACATGAAACTCGGCAGGATTCCCAGACGTGTTGAGTGGACCGATGAGTACAGGAAACTGAAAAGCAAATAATTTCATATTTTTTTTACTATCAGGTCGGAATTTAAATGCAGCTATCATACGTTATGGTGAAGCCGGACGGGGTACAGCGCAATCTTGTGGGTGAGGTCATATCCCGCATGGAAAAACGCGGATTGAAGATACTTGCCCTTAAGATGTACACGATCCCTGAAGAGACTGCCAGAGCCCACTATGCAGAACATGAAGGAAAGCCTTTCTTCCAGTCACTGCTGGACTTTATTACCAGCGGGCCATCGGTGTCCACAGTTTTCCAAGGGAAAAACGCAGTATCAGTGATACGGACAATGGTCGGTGCCACCAACCCATCAGAAGCGGCGGCAGGTACTATCCGGGGCGAATTTGGCCTGGATACGGGGCGGAATATTGTCCATGCTTCTGATTCTACCGAATCTGCAAAACGCGAAATTAGCATTCATTTTAGTGAATACGAGATATCAGAATATTTGCGGATAGATGAACAGTGGCTTTACGAATAACTTAATGATAGATGGTTTCACTGGCCTATCTATCTTGAGTACAGTATTATTGATGCATATCTTTAAATTGTGTCAAGAACAATTTGTTATACACAGTTAAAATATTTTAGCAAGGGGGATATCCAGTGGCTAAATCAGTTGCTAAAGAAAAGAACCTCCGGACACCAATAGTATGTGTTATGGGTCATGTGGACCACGGTAAGACCAGTCTTCTCGATAAGATAAGGGGCACAGCAATCGTAGACGGTGAAGCCGGAGCTATTACCCAGCATATCGGTGCAACTGAGGTTCCCCTTGATGTTATTAGCAGGATATGCGGTTCTGTCCCAAAAGGCAAGTTCAAGATACCGGGATTGCTTTTTATTGATACTCCCGGACATCATGCATTTACCACCCTTCGCTCCAGGGGCGGAGCACTGGCAGACCTGGCAATAGTGATCGTGGACATCAATGAAGGATTCCAGCCCCAGACCATCGAAGCTATCAACATCCTGAAACGTTACAAAACACCATTTGTGATAGCTGCCAACAAGATCGACAGGATACATGGCTGGGACCCGCATCCTATGTCATCCTTCATATCTTCCTTCAATAAACAGCCCGAACATATCAGGTCAATACTTGATACGAAATTCTACGAGATAGTAGGTAAAATGTATGAACTCGGATTCAGTACCGACCGTTATGACAGGATTCGGGACTTCCAGAAAACCATTGCAATAATACCAATTAGTGCAAAAACAGGCGAAGGATTACCTGATATACTTATGGTCCTGCTGGGCCTGGCCCAGAAATTCCTTGAATCCAACCTGGAATACCATGCTACTGGTCCGGGTGTAGGTGTAGTGCTTGAAGTAAAAGAAGAACGCGGACTTGGTATAACCCTTGATGCCATCCTGTATGACGGGGAGATTCGGGTAGGGGATATGATAGCTGTGGGTACCCTGGCCGAACCCATAGTGACCAGGACCAGGGCTTTGTTAAAACCAAGACCCCTCTCTGAGATCCGGGCAGAAGAGAAGTTCAAGCAGATAAAGCATATAACAGCTGCAGCAGGACTGAAGATTTCAGCACCCATGCTGGATAATGCAATATCCGGTGCACCCATAAGGGTGGTGACCAGGGAAAATACTGATGAGATATCAAAAGAGATCATGTCAGAGATAGAGCAGACCAGGATCGAGACCGACAATGTAGGGGTCATTATCAGGGCTGATACCATAGGCAGCCTTGAAGCACTGGTCAATGAACTGAAAAGCCAGGAGATCCCTATCAGGAAGGCAGATGTGGGCAATATTTCCAGACGGGATATTATTGAGGCCAAAGCCCTGGATGATCCGTTATACTCAGTTATCCTTGGTTTTAATGTTGATATACTGCCCGATGCACTTGATGAACTCCAGAAAAGCGATGTCAAACTCTTTATGAGCAGTGTTATCTACCAGCTTGTTGATGATTATGAAGAACATGTGGACGAACAGACTGAAATGACAAAGAAACAAAAGAGTGAGGCTGTCATAAGACCGGGCATGTTCAGATTACTGCCAGACCACACATTCAGGCAGAGCAAACCTGCTGTAGTGGGCGTGGAAGTTGAAGGCGGCATCATCAGGACCAGGCTGAACGTGATGAACGAGAAAGGTAGCCGGATTGGTTTTATCAAGGGTATACAGGAGAACGGCGAGAATGTGGGTGAGGCAAGGTATGGCGCACAGGTGGCATTGTCAATTGAAGGCCCTATCGTTGGCCGCCAGATCAATGAGGGAGACCTGCTCTATATCGAAGTACCTGAAAGACATGCAAAGATCGTAGAACAGGAACTTATTGAATCACTTAATCCGGATGAAATTGAAACACTTGAAAAGTTCCTGGAGATCAAGCGAAGAGGCAAACCATTCTGGGGCAAATGAGATCATGCCATTCTCTTTACCAGTTCATCTTCTTTTAGATTCGAGAGGACACTCGCAAGTGTCTGCCTTGTCGATGTCCGGTAATATTCCCTGGTGATATGACCAAAGGATTCCACAGCATCTTCCAGCAGCTCACTGTTTTTTATTCGTACTCCCATCCTTACCTGGGTCTCGGCAATGGTCTGGAATATGGATGAGCGTTCGAACTCATCTTCCAGACCCGCTGAACTATCCACAGCTTTAGTAATGCACTTCCGGGCCATATCTTCCTGCCCCACATCAATAAAAAGTCGCGCCAGGTCAACGTAAGCAGATGCCCTGTATATATCCTGGCCTATAAGTTTTGACTTATCAATGATCGCCATTGCTTTATTTGCAGATTCTACAGCAGACGGAGTATCATCATTACTGTGCTGGGTCCGGGCAATACTCCTCCAGGCAGATGAGCGGTATGTATCATATTCAATGGTACCTGCAAGTTCTTTTGAATCTTCAATGGTGACAGGATCATCCATTTTCGCTCCGATTTCTGCCATTGCGGCTACTACTCCCTGCAGGGCATGACTGTGGTCGTGTCCTGCTTCGGTATTGGCTGATAGTTCAAGCGACCGGCCTGCCAGTTCTGCATCGGCTGTGTTTATAGCCACTCTGGCCGTGCCCCTGACAATGTCCACAAATGCCTTGGAACGATCGTGCTCGTCAATGATCTTTCCTGTAAACCGTACAGCAGCATCCAGAAATGTGGTGTTGTTTGTCTCGACTGCCTTTTGTGCCAGTGTAGCGATACCTGCCCTATATTTTTTGGAGCGGTCGATATCGTTTGTTATGGATTCTGCCTTTTTTTCGAACTCCCTGATAAATTCCGATGATGCATCATTGACCATAGCTAAAACCCCTGACCGATCTAATCGTTCCTGAACCTGAAATATACTCTTCTGTTATTCTTGCCCTTGTTCTCTGCCTTGAATATTTCTATATGTGGTATCTCGTCGGTATTTGCCACATGGGTGCCGCCGCAGGCCTGCCTGTCAACCCCGGATATTGTTATTACCCGTATTTCTTCAATCTCGGGCGGGAATGCATCCTTTAGTTTCACTACTGAGGGTATCCGGAATGCCTCATCCCTTGGCAGTATTTCAATACTGACCGGAAGACTTTGGTCTATTATCCCGTTGACCTTTGCTTCATATGATTGGATCTGCTTACGATCAAAATTCTCAAGGCTGAAATCCACCCTGGTTTTCTCCTCTCCAAGCTGGTTACCTGATATCTGTGCCCCGGTCTCGTTGTGGATGATGGCACTGAGTATATGGCAGGCAGTATGGTATTTCATGAACAGGTAACGCCTGTCCCAGTCGATGACCGCTTTCACCTGGTCGCCTTTGACCAGCCCTGGCATATCTACTTCATGGCTGATCACACCGTTGAATGTGGCTGCATAAACCACAGGGAATTCCTGGTCGTCTTTTATCAGCAAGCCTGTATCATAGGGCTGGCCGCCTGAGTTCGGATAGAACAGGGTTTTATCCAGCACTACGAATTTATCGTCCTTCACACTTTCAACAGTAGCCTGGGATTCCTTGAGATAACAATCTTTCTGGTATAGAGCTTCCATGACAGAATATTCGGCAAACTATTAGATAAAATTGTTGTATTTTCCAGGGAAATCACAAAAACATTGACAGACCTTGCCAGGATATACCAGGTTGTGGCCATGAATATACGTCAGGCCGCATTTGTCGCACCAATATGAAAAATACTTTAAATAAATAGATAAAATGATGCTCAATGAAATACTGGCAGCCCAAGTATGAAACAATGCCCGAAAGTGAGATTGAGGCACTGCAGTTAAAGCGGTTAAAAAATGTGGTTAAGAACGTTTATGAGTACGTACCTTTCTACAGGCAGGCATTTGGCTCTATAGGGATCAAGCCTGGCGATATACGTAGCCTTGAGGATATCAGCAGACTTCCAGGTACAAGTAAGGCCGACCTGCGTGACAATTACCCGTTCGGCCTGTTCGCCACCCCCATGCGGGATGTGGTGCGGCTGCACGCTTCCAGCGGTACCAGCGGCAAGGCCACGGTGGTAGGTTACACAGCCAGGGATATCGAGACTTGGAGCGACCTTATGGCAAGGAATTTTACAATGGTAGGTATCGGGCCTGAAGATATATTCCAGAATGCTGTCAATTATGGATTGTTCACAGGGGGACTGGGCATACATTTTGGAATCGAACGTATCGGTGCCACTGCAGTACCCAGCGGTACAGGCAATACCCGCCACCAGCTTGAGATGATGATAGACTTCGGGGTTACGGCCCTGCACTGCACCCCTTCCTATGCCCTGTACCTGGCAGAGACGGCCAGGGAACTGGATATAGTTGACCAGCTGTCGTTGAGGACTGGTTGTTTCGGTGCCGAACCCTGGTCTGCCAATACCAGACGGGAACTGGAGGATGTGCTGGATATCAAGGCCTATGATTCCTACGGCCTGTCTGAGATGTTCGGACCAGGCGTGGCTTTCGAATGCCAGGAACAACACGGTCTTCACATATGGGATGACCATTTCCTTGTAGAGATACTGGACCCTGGTGGGGAGAGCGTGGCACCGGGGGAGAAGGGGGAACTGGTTCTGACCTCGCTGACCAAGGAGGCCATGCCTTTGATACGCTACCATACTGGTGACATTACCAGTATCATGGAGGATGAATGCCAGTGCGGGCGTACTCACACAAGGCTGGATAAGATTGTGGGCAGGACCGATGATATGCTGATAGTGCGGGGTATTAATGTATTTCCTTCACAGATAGAGAGTGTGCTGGTGGGTATTCCTGAGGTTGGCAACCAGTTCCAGGTGCTTATTGACCGCAAGCGGCATAAACTGGATGAGATTCACATTAAGGTGGAGTTGATGGAAAGGGGTTTTACTGGTGAGCTTAAGGACCTGGAAGACCTGAAGTGCAGTATGGAGGATAAGCTGAAGGCTGTGCTGAATCTTAGGACTATGGTGGAACTGGTTGAGAGGGGGGCTATTCCCAGGACTGAGGGGAAGGCACAGAGGGTGGTGGATGTGAGAGGGGAATATTAATGGAATATTGTATAATCCAGCTTATTTATGTATTGTAGAATGTTGGAATGGAAATATTCCTTGAAATCGGCATATCCAGGCCTTGTTACATTTCGTACGGGATATACCGTGCTGTGACAAGAAGCTGCATCATGAATTGCTATGTGCTACCCCTTACGTTTGAGGTAATCCTACTGAGATATGCGTTAGCGGTAACGCAGGGGTGGTTACGGCAAGGATGGTTGAGAATGCTCTTTTGTGTGACCGCGGGAGGTTATGATGTGTAAATTTTGTACATTACATTTATTCATCTAATAAAAGCATTCAAATACTGATTCTCGAAATTTTTTTCAAATCACCAACTTCTATGCCTAATTTTTCGAGTTCTCTTCTTATATCTGATGACATAACAACCATTTTTTAGTTACTCAAACATTATAATCCTATCTTTTGATTGAAACTTACATGGGTGAAAGTATACTGTTATGTTCTATAGAATTATCTGTAAACACCGCTGTCAGTCAGCACAAGCCTGGATAGCACCTGATATACTCATGGTTCACATCCGTAATCTCAAGTTCCTCTCTCCCAGTCCGTTTTACACTGTATCTGCCGGCCCGTGTGTTGGGTGAAAGACTCCAGCCCCCCGTCTTTCACACTCACGCATCACAGGGCTCATCCTGGTGATCTCCGGCCGGGTGCCAGGGAAAATTGCAGTTTTCACCTGGATATTCCTCGTAAACATTTTTTAGATATCTGGTACATGCTTATTCACTAACTTTTGTGCATCAGGTTCTACCCCGTCCCTAAAGGCAGTCACCCCACTGTCCATCCTGTCCAGGCATCCCAGGGTACAACACTCCACCTTGTGCGCCACCTCCCGGATCACCACGAACTGCTTACCGCAGACCGGGCAATGTTTTGTCACATATTCCATAACACATCATAATTATTGAATTTTAAACGTAATTGTGTCAAAATTGCATATATCCTTTACCATTTTTTGTGGCTGTCGGATATTTTATTGCTGTAACATTATCAGGTATTGTGTTTACTTGCCTGAAAACTACATCTGCGTTCAAATGAGTTTGCTGCCCCCCTGGGTACCTGATCAGTAGCCAGCCATGGTGGTTCTTATTGAATCGGTTTGGAAGGTCAGTGGAAGTAGTAATTTTACAGTGAGTGGATGGGTAAGTCTGCTGGACATGGGCCAGGGATTGGATGGGGAGTTTTGGGGCGGCCAGTATTCACTTTTGAGTGTTTTTTAAGCATGTGCAAGTTCTTTTTCGACTAATTTACTGGCAAGATAATCCGCAGAAACACCTTTTTTCTTTGCATCTTCTTGTAGTAATCTTGCACTATCCTCATCAAGTTCGATCAAATAGTGTCTCTTTTGAAGATCTACTTTTATTTCAACCACTTCCAGTATATCAAGATAATCAGTACTATCGTGACTCTCCCAGAACTCAGCTGCTTCTTCACATGTTTTGAATTCGTCGGGGATTTTCTCATCTTTTTTTGGCATTGTAGTACCTTTGTTCTTTAAGTGTCATATCTCGTGCTGAAATGATAAGAGCTTCCATAGATTGTTTGTAGATAAATACTATAAAAAGATAACGTCCACCATTAGTTTTCCCATATGCAATATAGACATTTTCCCCCCTTACCTTACCCCGGCTTGCACGCCGGAAAATAGCCCCTGAAAGTAGAGCATCTTCAACCTCATCAATAGTGAGATTATGCTTCTCTTGAATTTTTATTGTGAACTTATCTATCCAGATAATCTTTCTTACACATCTTCTTCAGTTTAAAATAAAAACAATAGCAGTAGACTCCCCCTCTTTTCGAGTCTGTTCTTAAACTCTCCCGATACCGATTAATCTCAGGTAGCTTCTCTCTACTAGATAATCACAGTCAAATAATTTCAAAATGCTCTTTTGTTCCTCCGTTGGTGGTATAAGTTTCTTTCCACTATATTTTGTACTTTTCACGCTTATTTTCCCTATTTCCGACTTTTTCGGCGTTTTGTGAACCCTTCTCACGCATGACCTTCATCTTCGTTCATCTTCGGTTTTTGAAGGGCACAAAAGCGGGAAAGATATCAACCTGCTTCAAACTGCAATTTGGTCTTTATTTCGAGAACCTTATGTAAAAACAACATTCACACCACTGGATTTTGATAAAACCGTATTAAGGGGTGACAGGTGTAGGTACTGCGATCAATACAAAATCAGCTTTTTTGATCTCAACCGGATCTGAAGTGAATATCAGGTTGTTATTGTTATTCTTCTGGTTCAGATCCTCAACTTTCATCTCATTCAGATCATAAATTATATTTCAGATTATATAAAATGATTGTGGTGGCATTTTTATATATATTAATATGTTTATAAATTTGTAGACCTTACTATTTTCTCGATATCCTCCATTAGGGTCAGGGGATTGATAGGCTTTTCAAAGTACCCGTTACACCCCATATCAAGTATCATTTCCCGGTCACCTGACATGGCATATGAAGTAATTGCAATGATTGGGATTTCCTGCATATCATCCAACATACGAATGCGTTTTACAGCCTCTAATCCATTGATATCCGGAAGCTGGATATCCATCAATATTAAATCGGCCCTTTCTTGTATTGCCTTTTCTACGCCTTCCTCTCCTGTGTAAGCTTTAATGGGTTCGTACCCAAATTTTTCTAATACTAAGCAGAGTAATTTCATATTATTTTCATTATCTTCAACTACCAGTACACGCTTCATTTTGATTCACCCTCGTAGTCCCGTATTTCCAGTTTAACTGGAATGTTTATGGTAAATGTACTGCCAGTACCATACTCAGATGTTACTTCTACTGTACCTCCCAGTACATCCTCTGTGAGTTTTTTTGTCAGATATAGACCAAGCCCAGTTCCCTGTGTTTTTGCGGAAAGTGATGATTCAAGCCTTACAAATGGCGCAAACAATTTTTTAATATCATCAGGCATTATCCCTGTACCCGTGTCTGTAATTGATATGTTTGTCATACTGTTTATAGTTTTTGCATGTAATGTAATCATACCTTCGTCTGTAAATTTAACAGCATTAGACAATAGGTTAATCAGACACTGAAGCAATCTTCGCCTGTCTGATGCAATAATGGTGTCCTTGACTTCCATCTTCAGATCCAGTCCTTTTTCGTCAATATCATTCTTTACTAAGGATACTGCTTCGTCTATCACTTCCTTGAGACTGAACTCCTGGATATCCGTTTCCAGCTTTCCTGCCTCTATCTTTGAGATGTCAATAATATCGTTTATAAGGGCAAGCAGTTGTTTTCCTGCCGTATGGATAAGATCAATTTGTTCATTCTGCGCCTGGCTTAGTTCACCTTCCCAGCCTTCAAGCAGGATGCTGGAAAAGCCAATTATACTGTTTAATGGTGTGCGTAGTTCATGGGATGTGCTGGCTATGAACATGGATTTCATGCGGTCCAGTTCCAGCAGGCGCTCATTTGCGAATTTCAGGTTGATTGTAGTACTGTTGAAGTCATCCACAAGATTTAACAGGGCTTGCTTGCTTTCATTTAACAGGTCGGTCCGTTCCCCTACCCGCTCTTCAAGTTCATCGTTGAGCTGGTTTAATTCATCCACTACTTTCATGTTTTTAATATGCTGCCACATACCACTCAAAAGAAGTGATATTTGGTATATGTCAGAATTATCATATTTTTCATCTTTGTTAGCCACAACCGCTATTGCAACAACCCTGTCGTTCTCAAATACAGGAATGACAATTAAACGAGTAAGTTGTACATGATCTTCAGGAATGCCCTTTTTAGCAGGATTGGGGGATGAATAATCATTAATTATAATGGGTCTATGCTGCCTTACGACCTCAGCCCAGATGCCTGCCTTATCAATAGAGTACTCAATAGGCTTGTTGGAGATCCCACAATCATCCATAACACCATCAGACCACGCATATATGGTGGAAACTGATTCATCTTCATTCATTAATCCAACAAAACCGTATTCACTTTTTGTTAACTCAACTCCCTTATCCATCACAAAATGTGTGATCTCTTTGAATGTAACCTGTGTCATTGTGTTGAGTTCCAGTAATGCCTTCATCCTTGATTCATTAAGCTTTTGCTCTTCTTCAATCCGTTTGCTATCAGTGATATTTTCAATCTGCTCGATAAAATGCAACACTTTCCCATCTGCATCCCTGGCAATTGATATGGAATGAGCAGTCCAGATAATCTCACCGTCTTTGGTCAAGTACCGTTTTTCTTTTTCGGAGGTCAGCATTGTCCCATCAAGCATCTGTTTTAATTTTTCAAGGTCAGCATCAAGATCATCAGGGTGTGTAACGGTCTGAAAATCCATTGCCAGCATTTCGGATTCAGTATAACCCAGCATATCACACAGTGCTTTATTTACTTTCAGCCAGCGTCCATCCGGCAATACCAGGGCCATACCGATGGGAGCGTTTTCAAACGCCTCCCTGAACCGCTCCTCGTTCTCCTTTATTGCTGCCCCGTCCTTTATATGCCTGGTAATATCATTTGCAGTACATATCATACCGTTATATTTACCATTGCCATCAAGTATTGGTACCAGAACGCCGCTTTGGTAAGTTAGATCGCCTCTTGGGGTGATTATCGGGATCGAATCATAGGGAGTATCTTCAAGTGAGTCTTTAGCCTGCAGGAACAAATCCCTGAAATGTGCCTCACCTTCCATTGTCTGTTCTGGCATGTCATTGAGAAGGTTTGTTCCGATTACCTGTTTAATGGTAAGACCTGATATTTTCTCCATGGCTCTGTTAAAGTAAATGAAATTTTCATTGGTATCAACTGTCCATACACCAGTCCAGACGCTATTTAGCAACACATTTTCGAAATGTTCTGTTTCTCTTAGTTTTTGTTCAATTCTTGCTTTTTCCTTGAATATATCTGAAAGGAAATAGATGCCGAGAATCATCATGATGGAAATAATAACTGCAAGATAATGTTCAAAAACAATATAAGAATATTCCCAAAAATCCCATTGTAAATGATCAATTACATGATGAAATCTTCTTACTGCCATTAATACCAGGGCAATAGAGATCAATATCCAGCCTTTTGCGGTCTTTGTAAGTTTAATAAGTTTGATAGCAAATATTACAGCCAATATTTGTAGAAAAGCAGCAATAATGAGAAGTATTAAATCCATGACATTACTCTCTCTTTTTTTCACAGGATGTTATTTTTTCTTCAAGGTCTTTGATTATTCCTTTTAGTTCAATCATCCGGATCTCCCGTCCCGTAAAAGCTTTGACCGTGCGCTCAAGTTCTTTGTTATTTTTTCCAAGTTCGGCTGTTCGCTCATTGACACGCTGTTCAAGTTTCTCATTAAGTTTTTGGAGTTCTGCCTCGGCATGCACCCGCTCGGTGACGTCGTTAAATATTGTTACAAATTTATCACCCATCCAGGTTCCGGAAATATCCATTACCCTCACTTTACCATCTTTACAGGTTATATTGTATTCAAATGGTTCTACCTCTTTTCCTTCCTTTATCGACTTTTCAAGATCCGCATACCACTTTTCGATTACATATTTTCGGTATTCTTCATCAGGATAAACGCGAAGGAACCAATCTGTTAAATTTGGAGTCTCATAAATGTTTCCAATTGTCTCAAAATATTTTCTATTCGCATACTCGGTCTTTTCATTTTTATCTATAACTGCTATTGCAACAGGCAAATGCTCTGTCAGTTTTCTAAACTTCTCCTCGCTCTCCTGCAGCTCCTCATCTGCCCGCTTGCGCTCGGTGATGTCTCTGGTCAGTCCCTGAAAACCGATTAGTTTACCCTGATTATTAAAAAGCAGCCTACTGGTAATTTCAATATCCACTTCATCTTTCTTGCTGTTGAGCATTTTGGTTTCGAAGGTAAGATGAGTAAAAGTCTTATAATTTTTAATAGCATTGGCAGCCAGAGCACTAATCTTTAAAAACTCTTTTTTCTTGAAATGCGAGCTTAGATTTGTACCAATCATCTGTTCCGGTTTATAGCCTAATATTCTTTCCGTAGAAGGGCTTAGATAAGTAAATTTCAGCTTTTGATCCAACATCCAGACACAATCAACAGAATTCTCTGTCAGCAAACGGAATTTTTCTTCGCTCTCAAGCAACGCCTCCTCAACTTGCCTGCGCTCGGTGATGTCTTCAATAATTCCTTTATAATGGGTGATTTTTCCTTCAAAGTCCCTTACAATAAAGGTCCAATTCTTGACAATCTTCACATTATTATCTTTTGTTAATATTCTATACGGTTCATGAACAAATTCATCTATGTCCTCTTTTTCAGTGGAATCTGCTACCTCTTGTTCTACTCGCTTGAGATCATCTGGATAAATACAATCTGCGTAGCTTATTTTCCGGGACAGAAAGTCCTCAGAAGAATAACCTAAAAACTTTTTAACATTTTCCGAAATATACTTCACCGGCCAGCCGCACTCGTTTTTCCAAGTGAAAGCCACAGCAGGACTTTTATTTATAATTATATCTGCTTCTTTTATTTTCTCCTCCGCTTTTTTTCGCTCGGTGATGTCTTCTGCTGCACAGATCACATATTCAACATTTCCATTATCGTCTATTTTCGGCGTCCTTGTAATAGACAGTAAACGCGTTTCCCCCTTCCCATTCTTAATCCATTCCTCTATATGTGACTGCTTTTTCTTCTCAAAGACCTCTCTATTATTAGCAATGCAAATATCGGCTTCTTCCACACCAATTATGTCGTGCAGATCCCTTTCTTCTAATTCCTCCTTTTCCAGCCCTAAGAATTTAGCATGGGCTTTATTTACAACACCATAGGTCTCTTTATCAGTCAGGTACCAGATCTGGTGTTCAATATTATCAAGTAGCAATGTCTGCTCTTCTGACCTCTTTCGCTCTAATTGGACCACAAGATTTTGCGCGACTATTCCGATTAAACCCCCCTCTTTTATCAGCTCACCATATATCTTGGCAGTCTCTTCTTCAGTATAGAGTTCTTTCTCCTCCAGGACAGCGCTGTTTATTTTTTCTGAGATCAGGTCTGTAGCTGCTTCTATGCCCATACTCAGGGCATAACTACGTATCAGAGTGTTCTTTTTTATTTTCATCACTATACCCCGCAATTCTGCTGCGGTTGGATGTGCCGTCGCAAGGTTTGACTTAAATCTTCCAATGTCATGTCGTCTTATCCCCCGCATTTCTATAAGCTTCGACATCCTTTTCAAGCTCAACGATCTGTTTCTTGAGTTCAGCCATCCGGATCTCACGTCCTATAAATAGCTTGTTCATCCTCTCAAGTTCTGCGTTCTTTTTCTCAAGCTCGACAGTACGGTCGTGAACACGCTGCTCAAGTTTCTCATTGAGTTTTTGCAGTGCTTCTTCTGCCTGCTTGCGCTCGGTGATGTCAATCGTCTGGAAGACAATCCCCTCAAACTTCCCTTCTTCATCTTTAAGCGGCTCCCAGGAGCTTGAAACATGCCGCATTCCATCATTCTTTTTGACTATCTTGTATTCGAAGTTTTTGTATCCCACCCCATTGCGGAAGGTGTGAGCAAAGATTTCCTTCGCCCTTTGAGCGTCATCCTCATGCACCCACCATAGCAGTTCACCCTGCAGTTCTTCCTGGGTGTAACCTGTAATCTCTTCACAGTTAGGGCTGACGTATAGGTTATTACCCTTTGCATCAGTAATCATAAGGAGACTGGGAGCTGTCTCAACGATAGTCCTGAACCGTTCTTCGCTCTCTTGCATTGCTTTTTCTGCCAGCTTGCGCTCGGTGATGTCTCTGGTCAGTCCATGAAGACCGATTAGCTTACCCTGACTATTGAGAAGCACCCTACTGGTAATTTCAATATCCACCTCATCGTTCTTGCTGTTGAGCATTTTGGTTTCGAAGGTAAGATGAGTAAAATCCTTATAATTTTTAATTAAATTGGCAGCCAGAACACCAAATTTTAGAAATTCTTTTTTCTTGAAATGCGAACTTAGTCTTGTACCAACCAACTGTTCCGGTTTAAATCCCAATATTCTTTCCGCAGAAGGGCTTAGATAAGTAAATCTCAACTTTTTATCCAACATCCAGATACAATCAATAGAATTCTCAGCTAGTAAACGGAATTTTTCTTCGCTCTTGAGCAGCGCCTCATCCATCTGCTTGCGTTTGGTAATATTATGTATTGAACTTACAAGATGGGTACACACACCCTGTGCATTTAGTACCGGCGTCACTGTCACAGCACCCGCAAGCTCACCTATGGGGTAGGCAAAAACCTGCTCCCAGAAAACGGTCTTATTTTCATTTATCGCTTCTTTATACTTGTCGATAACAAGCACAATAGCCGTTTTTGGTAACACCTCTTCAATCCTTTTACCAACAACCTGTTCCATGGTCAATCCGGTGACAGCCAAAAATGCCTGGTTCACAGACACAAAGCGAAAGCGATCATCGGGTTCAACGGCCAGAAGGAATATCACTTCAGAAAGTGTGTCATATATTACGGGGAGATATTTTTCAGTCAACTCCAGTTCTTCTGTGTGTTTTTTGAGTAGCCCTTTATCCTTACCAAATTTAAATCCCTTCAATTTCATGCAGTCTTATCCCCCGCTTTTTTATCAGGCTCGATATCCTTTTCAAGCTCAGCGATCTGCTTCTTGAGTTCTACCATCCGGATCTCCCGCCCAACAAAGAGTTTGTTCATACGCTCAAGTTCAGCGTTCTTGTCTTCCAGTTCGGCAGTGCGCTCTGCTACTCGTTGTTCAAGTTCGGTATTGAGTTTGCGGATTTCTTCTTCAGCCTGCTTACGCTCGGTTATGTCCCTGAATATCTCTAACTTCGAGATACTGCCATCGGGATTCTTCAGCGGTGTATCAATAAGATCAAATATCTTGCCTGTTTTATCAGATTTCCACTCCCATTGAAGTGTTTTTCCTGACAAAACGTCCTGGTTCTTGCACCATGGACAAACTTCTTCCCGGCCATGTAGATACGAATAGCATTTGCGCCCTTCCCATTCACCTAAATCCTTCATTAGCACTGGATTTACATATTCGATATCATAATCCTGGTTTACAATGTAAATGCCATCTTCCATTGAATTAAAAATATTAATAAGTTTGTTTTGTTCTGCTCTCAGTATTTCTTCAGCCTGCTTGCGCTCGGTGATGTTTCTGGTAGTTCCTTGAATCGATACTGGATTTCCATCATTATCAAATATAATTTTTTCATTTATTTCAACTGCGATTATTTCGCCATTTTTATGAAATAATTCAGTCTCAAATATTAAACCATTCGGATTATTACCTTTCTTTATCTCCTCCTTTGCCAAATTTAACAGGAATTCCATATTCTCAGGTGAACAGTGGTCAGATAATGAACTTCCGATCCATTCTTCCTGTGTATACCCAAGTAACTGATAGCTAGCTGGATTGACATACGTAAATTTGAAATCCAAATTGATCTGCCAGATACAATCAAGTGTATTATCTGCCAGTAGATGATACTTCTCCTCACTCTCTCTGAGCGCCTCTTCGGTACGTTTGCGCTCAGCTGTCATCCGGTTGAACGAATCCGCAAGTACCCAGATATCATCACTAGTCGTAACATCCACCTGGAAATCAAGGTCCCCTTCGGCCACCCTGTTTATCCCGGCCACCAGTTTTTCTATCGGGCTGGTTAAGGTACGGGTCAGAAGAAAACTCATGACAATACCAAGCAACAGGACCAATGCCACTGTGCTGAAGATTGTATTGGTTGTCTTGTTAATGGAAGTAATAATATTTGCTCTACTGAAACCGAAATAGACCTTTGCATCCATCCCATCCAGTACACGTACACCCACATCCTGAATGGATTCACCTTCAACAGAAAATACCCTAATCGCAGTTTTATCATTGGGAGGAATAAGATTTGCTGTTACCATATCTGCAGGGAAACCCTGCGAAAAGGTATGGGCGACCACAACACCATCAAAATCAACCACATAGATATACCTGACATCAATATTGCGTATCATGACATTGTCGATGATCTCATTAACCGCTATGGCATCCTTTTGCAGGAGCGGGTTTGCCAGGTCTTCTGTCACATATTCTGCAATGATCAACTCCCTTTCAAGCATCTCCTGTTCAAGTGCGTCACTCATCCTGACATTCACTGAAGCTGTAATAATCAATGTTGAGATTACCAGCAGGAAAATGATCAGCAGGTTTAGCTTGTAATATATCTTCACTATGTCCTCTCCTATTCGATTATGTCATATATGATAGCAAGTTCTCTTAATTGTGCATAATCCTCATCGTGTGCCTCTATAAAACCATTTCTCGGCCTTACGTCAAAGCCAAAATAAATAACATCTGTTTCATCTGACGGATATTCAACGACTACATCTATTGTATTATCAATGTCAACGGTAATTTCATTGTTATCATTGGAACGACCGGAAATAAGAATAACAATAATGTTAATGGAAATAAACAAGCATTCAGTATACTTATTGTTAGTCAGGAACATTTTTTCAACTCAAAATTATATATTTTGCTTATTGTCCTTTAATATTTTCCTTGACTTATTTTATCCGAAGCTACTACTTGACATTTTGCATGAATTCGGGGCGGTTAAGAAAATGGAGATTTCAGACAGGATTGACAGAATACGATCCAATCCTGTAAATCCTCTATATCCTGCATATCCAGTAAATCCGGTCAAAATATTTGATTGAAACTAAGATAATTACCTATATCGATATCGAAATGCGTTTATGATTTCCTATAGAACCTATCAAAAAGTTCCTCATAAAGCACAAAAATTTCCTCGACTCTGTGCCATTGAAATACATAGAATATCCCATAAGGTAAATATAGATTCCACCACAGATCATCTGGAAATTGACTGCATAGATAATTTTAATTTACACAACCTTTTTAATCTATTCCTCCCATTTTAAGCACCTAGTATGAAAGCAATACTAGGATTAGAAGACGGCACAATTGTGAATGGCGTTGGTTTTGGTGCCGCCGGAACTGCTGTTTGCGGGGAACTTGTTTTTACAACTCAATATACCGGATACGAAGAGGCACTTACCGACCCTTCATATGCCGGCCAGATACTGATGTTCACCTACCCCCTCATCGGCAATTACGGTGTAAGCGGCAAGACCTTCCAGTCAGACGGCATGAAGGCAGAGGCCCTGGTGGTCAGGGAGGCATGCGACCATCCATCCCACCACCTGTCAGGGCGCTCCATTTTTGATTTTGCAAAGGAAGAAGACCGGCCCGGTATCGCAGGTGTGGATACCAGGATGCTGACCATCAAAACCAGGGATACCGGCGCCATGCGGGCATGCCTGCTCACAGACAGCGACGATGGTGGGGAAGCAGTGCGACTGGCAAGACAGCATCCGAAGATATCTGACCAACACGACCTGATAGACAGGGTGACCTGCCCCGCCCCCTACCATATTGAAGCAACCGGCAAGGACAAGCCTCATTTCGTGGTCATCGACCTTGGCATAAAGACCAACATGATAAAGAGCCTGCAGCAGCGGGGTGTAGGTATTACCGTGGTACCTGCAAGTACTCCACCAGACTATATTACTGAACAAAAACCTGATGCCATATTAGTATCAAACGGCCCGGGCGACCCAGAGAAGGCAGGCACTGCCATTGATGCTGTAAAACACATGATGGGAGAAGTACCCATCTACGGCATCTGCTTCGGCAACCAGATCATATCCCTGGCGCTGGGAGCCAGCACCTACAAGCTGAAGTTCGGGCACCGGGGTGCCAACCAGCCTGTAAAGGACCTGGAAACAGGCAACGTGTACATCACTTCCCAGAATCACGGATTTGCAGTGGATGCCGGTTCCCTGGATGCGGCAGAGGCTCATATCACCCACCTGAACATTAACGATAATACAGTGGAAGGTATCGCCCACGACTATCTGGATATCATGAGCGTACAGTTCCATCCCGAGGCCAGCCCCGGTCCCTGGGATACTGAAAAATGGTTCTTTGATACCATCGTAAAAAAGGTGATGAAATAATGCCTCGTAATTCTGGTATTAAGAAAGTACTGCTGATAGGCAGCGGTCCTATCATGATAGGGCAGGCGGCAGAGTTTGATTTTAGCGGCAGTCAGGCATGCCGGTCATTGAGGGAAGAAGGTGTGAGCGTAGTGCTCATTAACTCCAATCCGGCTACTATCATGACCGATCCGGAAATGGCAGATGTGGTGTATATCGAACCTATCAAACCCGAAATAGTGGAACGTATCATCGAGAAGGAGCGGCCCGACGGAGTGATAGCTGGACTGGGGGGGCAGACCGGGCTGAACATAGTCAGTGAACTGGCCGGTATGGGCGTACTTGAGAAATATAATGTCAAACTTTACGGTACACCCTTAAAAGCCATACAGGATACCGAAGATCGGGACCTGTTCAAACAGGCCATGCAGCGTATCGGTGAGCCTGTACCCCGCAGCAAGGCCGTGAACACCATTGAGGATGCAGTTGCAATGATCGATGAACTGGGCCTGCCCCTTGTTATCAGGCCGGCTTATACCCTTGGCGGGGCCGGCAGTGGAATTGCCAGGACAAAGGAAGAACTCATCTCGATCACTGAACTGGGCCTGAAACGCAGCCGAATCACCCAGGTGCTAATCGAAGAGGGCGTGCTGGGGTGGAAAGAGTTCGAGTACGAGGTGATGCGTGATGCCAATGATACCTGTATCGTGATATGCAACATGGAGAATATCGACCCCATGGGAATCCATACAGGGGAGAGCATTGTGGTCACTCCCAGCCAGACCCTGTCGGACAGGGAGCACCAGATGCTGCGCAGTGCCAGTATCAATATCATAAGAAGCCTGTCAATCGAAGGCGGGTGTAATATCCAGTTTGCAGTGAAGGACGGTGAATACAGGATAGTGGAAGTCAACCCAAGGGTGAGCCGCTCCTCTGCACTGGCCAGCAAAGCCACCGGGTACCCCATAGCCAGGGTGACCGCAAAGATCGCCATCGGCATGACCCTGGACGAGATACCCAATGATGTTACCAAAAAGACGCCTGCGTCCTTTGAGCCCACTGTGGACTATACTGTGGTCAAGATACCCAGGTGGCCCTTTGACAAGTTCGTGACCGCAGATAAAACCCTGACCACGGCTATGAAGAGCACGGGAGAGGTCATGGCTATCGGACGCACCATTGAAGAGGCTATGAAAAAGGCTATCCGCAGCCTTGACGTGGATATGTATTTCGGATTCAGGGAATGGGACCGTGAAGAGGTAATTGACCTGCTCACGAACCCTACCCATGAGCGGTTGTTTGGCATTTACCATGGCTTAAGGACAGGATTTTCAATTGATGAGATATCAGGCATCACATCTATCGACCCTTTCTTCCTGGAAAAGATATACAATATCATCCGGATGGAAGATACCCTGCGCTCGGAGTTGACCAGGGAGACCCTGTACCGTGCCAAGCGAATGGGGTTCACGGATGAGGAGATCGGCAAGCTCACAGGCAGGACAAGGGAAGATATCAATGATATGCGCAGGCAGATGGGGATCATTACCACCTACAAGATGGTAGATACCTGCGCTGCCGAGTTCGCTGCCGAGACCCCGTATTATTATTCATGCTATGAAGAGATGTGCGAGAACGAACCCACCGACCGTAAAAAGGTGCTGATACTGGGTGCGGGCCCTATCCGCATCGGGCAGGGTATAGAGTTCGACTACTGCACAGTACATGCGGTGAGCGCACTGCGGGAAGAGGGGATTGAGACCCATATCATCAACAACAATCCCGAGACCGTGTCCACAGATTACGATACTTCGGATAAGCTGTTCTTTGAGCCACTGACCCTTGAGGACGTGATGAATGTTATCGAACTGGAAAGACCCTGGGGTGTGATGGTACAGTTCGGCGGCCAGACCTCTGTGAACCTGGCATTACCCTTACAGCGGGAACTGCTGCGCAGGCGTGACCTGGATACCGTTATCCTTGGTACTACTCCGGAAGATATGGATATTGCAGAGGACAGGGAGCGGTTCAACAAGATGCTGCAGGGTATGGGCATTCCACAGCCTGAGGCGGGTTATGCTATCACAGAAGCCGTGGCCAGGGAAGTGGCAGCCGGTATAGGGTACCCTGTGCTGGTGCGCCCCTCCTATGTACTGGGCGGACGGGCCATGGAGATAGTATACGACGAGAACGACCTGAACAGGTATATGAATGAGGCAGTGCGGGTCTCGCCCGAGCATCCTGTGCTCATCGACAACTTCCTTGAGGGTGCCATTGAGATCGATGTGGATGCCATATGCGATGGCGAGGACGTGCTCATCGGTGCAATCATGGAGCATATCGAGGAGGCCGGGATACACAGCGGTGATTCGGCCTGCGTGATACCGCCCCAGTCACTGGGATACTATGTGCTGGATACGGTCAGGGACTATGTGAGGCGCATTGCCCTGGCACTCAGGGTGAAGGGTATCCTGAACATCCAGATGGCATACAAGGACCGGGTGGTCTATGTGCTGGAGACGAACCCCCGCAGCAGCCGTACCATTCCATTCGTATCAAAGGCTGTGGGCCTGCCGCTGGCAAAGATTGCGGCCAGGGCCATGATAGGAATAACATTGAAGGAACAGGGATACCTCATAGAACCCAGGCCCGAACACGTTTCAGTGAAGGAAGTCCTCCTGCCATTTGATAAACTCCCTGGAGCTGATCCGATCCTCAGCCCTGAGATGCGCAGTACTGGCGAGGTCATGGGTGTGGATTATAGTTACGGGCTGGCGTTCTTCAAGGCAGAACTGGCAGCAGATAATGCACTACCGCTTAAGGGTAAGGGGTTCATGTCCATCAGGGACCAGGATAAACCGGTACTGGTGCAGATAGCAAGGAAGATGGCTGATGCGGGACTGGAAATCATTGCTACCAGCGGCACGGTCCGGTACCTGTCCGGTAAGGGTTTCGATGTTACTGAAATAAAGAAGGTACATGACGGCAGTCCAAATGTCATTGACCTGATGCGCAAAGATGATGTCGGCCTGGTCATAAATACG
>JAAXOC010000092.1:1568-57864 GCA_014237145.1 ANME-2 cluster archaeon | reverse complement strand
TTCCTCCATTGACCAAATATGATCAGTTTTTCCAGCCGCCATCATCGGTGTTCTCTGAATATACTTTCGATTCGTAATATCTTCATCATCTGGATGGATTTTTAGTTTTAATCCAGAATGTGGCCTTATAAAATCATAAAATGCCAGATAATATACCATTTGCTTATTTAACCAGTAATCTTTCTTTGAAAAACCAATTGTTTTCCTTGCAATACGCTCATTTTCTTGACGAAATGTCAAATTTTGTCGCTCAATGTGAGAAGTTGTGATATCAGATGGTGATATATCTTCAATATTCCCAAATATGACCTGCTTATGTACTTTAACGAGCTTTCCACCTTTTCGTTCTTTTATTACCTGTGCATATCTTAGATCCGTTCTCGGTATCTTGTATGGTTTTTTAGGTCTTCCTCTCTTTCCAGTTTTAGGAGGCGTTACTGTCTCGTTATAGAGGTTAAAAAGAGCCACCCTATACTGATTATTCCCATCACTTACAAATAAAGGCAACTTATTGTTTTTATCGAGACATGAATCGATTCCCTTGATTAATTCATCAGCTGACTCTTGCATCCTTGGGCCAACTACTATACGAAGAAGTAATCGTGACTCTTTTGCAAAACCTACCCATATCCACCGTTCTTCCTTAGGGTCTGCCACTCCCGGAATTGGTTTTTTTTTACAAAGGTCCAAAGTTCGTCTAATTCAACCTTTGAGATTTCTAGATCCTTAAGAAAGATATCATTCACCGTTTCACTATGATTTGCGGCTCGGAGAAGCCAATCCCTGACTGTATCTAATTTTACATCCAGTATATATGATATTTTTCTAAGAGGGATGTCACTAAGAACCATTTTTAGTGCAAGAATAAAGGTATCTTTTTTCGTCCTGAGGTCGTAAAAGACCGTTCCACTCCGACTATTGAATGATTTCCCACATGTTCGACAGATAAATTTTCGGACTTTTTCATTTTGTGTTTCGTATGTTCCATTTCCAGCGATATTTCCCATCTCAGTGATTCCATAGTCGGGACATAAAACATTAGGGCAGGCAATATCGGTGAATTTTGATTTTGGACCACGTGTTCCCACATTAATCACCGATGATTATATTGTTTTAATAGTATTTAAAACATCAGTAAATTAAAGGGTCAACACCAAAAAACCCATCTTTTATGAAATTAAGATAGTTCTCCATTGCCCCGATTGCATCGACCATTCGTGGTGCATTCTTCTGAACAAACTTAATCTCATCCGACGAGTTTTCAGGTGGGTTTGCTTTAAAGTCCTCAAATGCTGCCTTACCATCATAATCCACAAATGCAATCCTTGCACCAAAATCATCCGGGTCAAGCAGACACGCATCGCCGGTGACTGCAGCGATATGGAACGGATGCGAGATCAATGAGCTCATCAACTCATTTGATGTCTTTACACCCCTTTTGACCAATTGCTCAGAGATTTCATTAAAATCTGCAAAGAAATAAAATGATCCTCTGGGCATGGTGGCTCTTATTCCATCTATCCCGTTAAACGCATTGCTCATGAAAGTGCCCATTATCCTGTGGATCTCCCTGATAGTCTCAAAATATTCTTCTATCTCGTAATTGGGTTCATACGCTCTGATGGCTGCATATTGTATCGGTGTTGCCACATTCGTGTAGATTGTTGCAGCAACCTTTTTAAAAGCTTCTTTAAGTCTATCTGAACAATTTTCAGGCAATATACATGAGCCTAATCTATATCCACCTGCGGATCTGTCCTTGGAGAGCCCATTCGTAACAAAAGTCCCTTCCGGATAGATTAAACCCATACTCGTGAACTCTTCAAAATTATATGTAGTCAACGCATATATCTCATCGGCTATCACAAGAATATTATGTTCCTTGCAGACTTGTGCGATCTTCTCCAGTTCATGCTTCGAATACACCACTCCGGTAGGATTATGCGGATTATTGATGATCAATGTATGCTGCTCTTTATGGAGATCCATAACAAATTCAGCCAGATCTTCAGGCTGGATCTTATAATCACATTCAGGCTTTAAGTGGAATGTATGAATGTGTTTATCTAACAGCTTGACTTGAGGAAAATAACCGATCCATGAAGGAGACGGGATGATCACATCGCTCTTAACGATGTCAAATATCATATGTATCAAAGTCTTTGTTCCCGGACCGACCACGATTCTACCAGGCTCGACATCCAGATTGAAATGCCGCTTATTAAAACTGGAAATAGCTTCGCGCAATGGTTCTATACCCTCAGCATCTGAATAATGCCCATTACCAGCATTTTTGGCCAATGCAGCTACAAGAGGCTCTGGAACATGGAACGGGGATTGTCCGAATGCTAATCCATAATATTCGAAAGGGCATGCCGTATTTTGACATTTCTTTCTTGCCTCTGAAACCATCAATCCGATCTTCAGATTCTCTGGCATCCGTATAGAATCAACATGCGGCTCTAACAAAATCTCTTTCATAAACTTCTACTCCAGTAATCCTTTCGTACTTCAAATAAAAAATAAAGTTCTTTGGAATTTTTTAAAATATAATCGGCCCGTTTAGGTTTCCTTCTCCATATTTATTCCCAATTACAATGATTCTTCTCTCTATAAATGTTTATTCGGTACGGGAGATTGTCAACTTGTTGGGTGTTGCACCTTGCCATGCCTCAAAGTCCAGCACTTCATCTTTCTCATTAGATATGACAGTATTCCACGAGCAGTCCTGTATTTCTTCTTTATTTGATCGGGGTCGGTCTGATGGTAGTAATTTTCAGCTGGATTATTCGTTCTACTGACCAATCTATCTCGAGTGAAAAACACAAGCCGTTTAGTCACCTATACCCCGGACTTAAGTACCGTGGCCTGTAAATAAAACTCTACATCACGATTTTCTATCTTATCCGTAAACCTTATGGCAAGATTGTCATTCAGCAGGTTCCATAAACTATGCCCATTTCCAACCTTCTGCATCATCATTCAGATAAACCTTCTTGTACTTATTTCATTTGTTCTGTACCCAGTCAAAATAAAACATTCTGATTTATTCCATAAAATACAGAAAGATATAACTCCAACCCCCACTCACTAACATCACACCCAATCTCCCTACCTAATTCACACCCTCCCCACAGGCATAATGCACAGCGCCCCCTCATCATCCTGCATCTGTAGCAGCCTCTCTACCCCATCATCATCGAACGCCCCCACAACCACAGTCCCCAGACCCAGCGAGACCGCCTGCAAATAAACATTCTGGGCAGCATGTCCCACTTCCATATGCACATACCGCACCCCCCGATCGCCATACTTCCGGGTCGTCCGCTCATACACCGCAGCAAACACCAGTACTACAGCACCGTCCTCAATACATTCCTGATCAAGCGCAGCAGCACACAGCTCAGCACGCACATCTCCCCCTGCCACCTTCTCCAGTTCATGCCCATGCGGCCTGTACTTATAAATTCCTGCCTGGAGCCCGTCCACATTTCCTGCAACCACATAGACCTCCAGCGGGTAGAGCGCACCCGCAGAAGGAGCGGTCCTGTATCCCCCCGGATGTGTGATACCCTGTGCCGCCCACAGCAATTGGGAAATCTCGTCCAGCTTCAACGATTCATCTTTATAATTCCTTATCGACCTTCTATCAAGCAGGGCTTCCTCAACCGATACTTCGCCAGAGTCTCGTGGTTCAGGAAGAATGATTGTATCTCCAGCCTCGTTTCCCACATGAGGTTCCTTTCGAACCGGCTGGATTATTACTGCCAGCACTACTGCCATACAGACAATTGCAATAGCAATATGTATGCTCTTCACCATGGCTACTCTCCATTTTTGTGATAATATCACACAGATAAAAGATTATTGACTTTATACTACTTAAAAAAAGTGCCAGATGTGACGTGGGGTGCTGGAGGAGGATAAAATAATGAAGTTTATCTGCAATAAGTGACTTTAAAATGAATGTAGAGTAGGAATTATAGGATTTCCTAAAAGTAAATAATGTCAATTAATTGATCACGATCGAGAGAGTAAAATTGAAAATCATTGGTCTTATATGGACAGACAAAACCATTGAAAAACTTATACAAAAGCACAATGTACAGCAAGATGAAGTGCATGAAGTATTTAGTGGTAATCCGATATTCCGTTTTGTTGAAAAGGGGTTCTATCCGAATGAAAATGTATATGCCGCCCTTGGCAGGTCAAAGGCAGGCAGGTTTCTAATCCTCTTCTTTATATACAAAAAAAATAAACATGCACTTATAATATCTGCACGAGACATGACTGGTGCTGAAAGGAAGAAATATGAACAATAATAAAAGTTCTATATCAAAAGCACGGGACTATGACGAAATTGGGGAGTTCTGGGATATACATGAGCTTACCGATCATTGGGATGAGACCAGACCTGCTGAGTTCGAAGTTGATATCCAATCCGAATTGATATATTATGCAGTGGACAATGAACTTTCGGATAAAATCCAGGCATCTGCCAGACACCGCGGTATTTCACCTGATACTCTTGTGAATTTATGGCTGCAGGAAAAGTTGCAAGAGCAGTCATCTTGAGAATATTTCTTATCCGGATGGGTATTTGAAGATTATTTAACTTTTTAGAATCCAGGATTTAATTCAGGTATCTCTATCATAAGTAGATATTCACCAGGCAAGGCCGACCCTTGTGCATGTTGATTGGAAGGCAGCCGGAAGCCTGGCAGATGCTTGATAATTTAGGTCGCCTGGACTGCAGTTCGAATCCGCGGTGTTCCAGTTCGTGGCATTTAATGTTGGGATATTTATATCAGGTTGACCCTATTACTCAATATGCTCACCAACAGTTACATCCACCTGCCCGGGATAGGTGCCACAACAGAGAGAAAGATATGGGACAGCGGTATCAAGTCCTGGGATGAATTCAGGGAAGAGCCCCACCGTGCCGGACTACCGGAATCAAAACTAAGACATATACTGGAAGGTATCAGCACATCAAAAGAGAAGCTAAATGCCCGTGACCACACATACTTCGCCAATAACCTCCCCAAAAAAGAGCACTGGCGGGCATACAGGGAATTCAGGGAAAATACCATATTCCTGGATATTGAGACCACCGGACTGTCCCCCTATTATGATGAGATAACCATGATTGGAGTACATGGCAGCGATGGAACAAAGGTGTTTATAAGCGGCATCGACCTGGAAGATTTCCCACAGGCCTTGGAAGGGTGCAAGGTCATTGTCACTTTCAACGGGGCACGGTTCGACCTTCCTTTTATTGAGCATCATCTGCCAGGTGTCAGTTTCGACCAGCTTCATATCGACCTGCTATATCCCCTTCGCAGGCTGGGCCTGACCGGGGGGCTGAAACGTATCGAAACCGAATTGGGACTTTCAAGGTCTGACGAAACCACAGGTCTATCAGGTTTCGATGCAGTGCGATTATGGTACCAGTACAAGCGCGGCAGCCAGGCAGCGCTGGACAAACTCGTAAGATATAATATAGAGGATATACAAAACCTTGAGATAATCATAGAAATGCTATATACTTCATTGATAGAAAATGCATATCAGTAGATAGGACAACACCATAATGTTTATGCGTGATAAGGTTAGATTATATTTTACTGATATTGAATAAATATAGGGTATATAATTATGGATATTTTTTGGACTTTGTATTGTAAATTAGATGAGAGCGGACGCAAGCAACTGATTAAACAACTGAGGGTCAAACCTAAAATCCACTCAAAAATAAAAGTATCACTTAACCAAGGTACGCCTGTGGGATTAAAACCATTGGACCCCATTAAAAGGCCACATGAACCAAATCCCTGAAAACCACCCCAGGTACCAGTCTCTTGTTACCAGGGAGCGTATAGTGAGTGGTGTGGAATCAGGTATCACCAGTGTTAAAGGGCTGATAGCCCAGGGTAGGGGAGAAGCCTTTGATTATCTTATCGGTGAGTGCACTATATCTTCTGCCTGTGCCGCCGAACGTATTGCGGCTGCCATGCTGCTGCTGGCCCGGACCCCGGTTATATCAGTGAACGGCAACGCTGCGGCCCTTGTCCCGCAAGAGCTTGTGGAATTATCAATATTACTGGATGCACCCCTGGAAGTGAACCTGTTCTACAGGACCGAAGAGAGGGTGCTTAAGATCATTGAACACCTAAAAGCTCACGGTGCCCGGCGTGTGTTGGGTGCCGACCCTGATGCTTTCATTCCCGGCCTGTCATCAGAGAGGGGGCGGGTATGCAGTGAGGGTAGCTATTCGGCAGACGTGGTGTTCGTGCCTCTTGAAGACGGGGACAGGTGCGAAGCCCTGGTGGCCATGGGTAAGCAGGTCATTGCTGTTGACCTGAACCCCCTGTCCAGGACAGCCCGGTGTGCAACAGTTCCGGTTGTTGACAATATTACCAGGGCGGTGCCCAACATCATAAATTCAGTGCATGAATTGAAAGAGCAGCCTGAAATATATCTACAGGAGATCGTTGAAGGTTATAATATCAAGAAATGGCTGGATGCTGCCATGGAGAAAATTTACAATAATCTTATGGAACTTAGTCGGTCTAAATAATCTCCACAGGCCTCATTTGGTGAGTGTTTAATATACTCATCCTTGTAGCACCCGTTCGGTATTATGAACCATGTGCAGTCATTCCCGGTGCGTACCTCAATTATCACGTCACCCCCATCTTACAGGTCCAGATGCGGGTTCAGGTCGCATCCGGTACAGGGCAGGCACATGGTCTGGGACACATCGGCCCGCAGCCCGTGCTCATCCAGTATCCGGCGCAGTATCCGTGTAAGTTTTAAGAGTCTCTCGCTGGTAGGCCGCTCAATCTCGATTTCACCCACTCGCAGCGGATGCATGCTTGCTGCCCTGAGTATGGGCACCACATCCATTAAAGCCAGCTCCTCAAGTCCTGCCTCCACGGTTTCGTCGGATTCTCCCAGGCCGATAATAAAGTTGGAAAACACGAAGTTCCTGCCAAACAATCCAACTGCCTCTTTCAGTTTCCCAATAATGAAATCGTGGTCCATACCCGGGCATACACGTTTGAATATTTCGCGGTCCATTGTCTCCACATTGTACTTTACTTCCACTACCCCCGCTTCCTTCAATTTCCGGTTGGAATCGGCTGTGGGGTAGACAGACACCCCGATGGGTAGATTGTATTTCCTGAGTGCTTTCACAGCCTCTACTGCCCTTTCCACTTCCTCTTCAGCAGACCCTGCCACGCCCGATGTGATGGAAATCGCCTTTAAGTTACCCGTGCTGTACGCCTCCTCCACCATGCGAACGATCTCGCCTGGGCTCTTGATCTTACCTGAGAGTTTTGGGACGGGACAGTACTTGCAGTCAAAAATACACTGCTCACTGATAGTGATATATGCCTGTTGCGGGCAGTGTATCAGTTCCGCTTCAATATGCCCCCTGACCAATGCTTTCGGTCCCTCGAATATCACGATATCGCCGTTATCAGCCACAGCTTTTAACTTTGACCCTTCATCTACTGCCAGCCTGACCCGGTGAGCGTTCCACCTGAAGAAAAATGCTGTTTTACCTGCTCCGGGTCCTGCCGTTGGTACGGTAATGTCACCAAGTAATGACCTGTCGATATCAATAGTACCTACGGCAATAAGCTCGGCTTTAATTTCTGCATCACTCATGGCTATTCCATTCCTTGTCAATTACTGCTATGATTTAGTTCAATTATATAGGTATAGTTATTGACCTTTTATAGGTATAGTTGTTGACCTTTTATAGGTATAGTTGTTGACCACTTCGTCAAATGACGATGTGGTATTCGTTAGGTTTATATTATGTGCAGGTAAATTAGTACACTACATGCAAGGGGATAATACCGATAGTGATATTAAGAATCGCCTTGCTGAAAAAATGGCTGGCGAGATAACACTCTCTAACAAGCCTGGAGATGTTATGAAAAAATGGAGGCTGAATTTTGATGTGGCCCAGTCAGACCTATCCACATTCCTGGATGTTTCACCTTCGGTCATCAGTGATTACGAGAGCGGCCGTAGGAAATCACCAGGTACTGTCATTGTAAGCAAGATCGTGAACGCACTGCTTGATATCGACGAACAGCGTGGTAGTAAGAAGATCCGTGCTTATGAGAACATGATATCTGAAAGTTATGATAAAAAAATCGTGTTCGACATCCATGAATATACTTCCCCTATGCCCGTGACCGAACTTGCAGACCTCATTGAAGCTGAAATAGTACACACGCAGAAAACAGAATACGATAAACAGCTATACGGTTATACAGTGGTAGACAGCCTCAAGGCAATCCTTGAATTGCCTTCCTATGAGTTCCAGAGACTTTACGGATGGAGCACAGAGAGGGCCATGATCTTCACCAGGGTATCCACGGGCAGGTCCCCGCTGGTTGCCATCAGGGTTACCAGCCTCAAGCCCGGTGCCATTGTGCTTCACGGGCTTAAAGGAAAGGACGTTGACCCCATTGCCAGGAAGATCGCCGAGGTTGAGAACATTCACTTATTGTCAACAATGATGCCTGTGGAATCGATGATCGAGATACTTCAATCACGTTAACGGCAACCACAACAGATTTACCAGATAGGCCATTATTCTTCGAAATATAATATTATTACCATAAGTTAGGTGAACCATATGAAAGTAGGCATTGTATCATACGGCGTATATATCCCCCGATACCGCATAAAACTGGAAGATATCGCTGCGGTCTGGGGAGCAGATGCCGCATCTATCAAGAAAGGGCTGAAGGTTAATGAAAAATCAGTACCCGACCTTGACGAGGACGCCATTACCATTGCTGTTGAAGCAGCACGCAGTGCTGTAAGAAGAGGCAATATTGACACTTCCAGGGTTGGTGCTATTTATACAGGGTCCGAAAGCCACCCATATGCCGTTAAACCCACAAGTACCATAGTGGCAGCGGCTATCGGGGCTGAACCCGTCCTTACAGCAGCCGATTATGAATTTGCCTGCAAGGCAGGTACAGCCGCTATCCAGACCTGCATGGGCCTGGTAGTTTCAGGCATGATAGATATTGGCCTTGCCATAGGTTCGGACGTGTCCCAGGGTGCGCCGGGTGATGCACTGGAATATACGGCTGCTGCCGGAGGTGCTGCCTATGTGATAGGCTCATCTGACCTGGCAGCAATTATCGAAGATACATACTCATTTACAACCGATACCCCTGATTTCTGGAGGCGTGAGGGAATGCTTTATCCTGAACATGGGGGCAGGTTTACCGGTGATCCGGGTTATTTCAAGCACGTGACATCGGCGGCAAAAGGACTGATGGAAAAGATCGGTTCAAAACCTTTGGATTATGATTATGCAGTATTCCACCAGCCCAATGGTAAGTTCCCTGAAAGGGCTGCCGGGATGCTTGGATTTACCAATGAGCAAATAAAGCCAGGACTGGTGGTTCCCATGTTAGGTAACACATATTCCGGTTCATGTATGATCGGGCTGGCCGCCATCCTGGACCAGGCAAAGGAAGGGGACAGGATATTTATGACAGCATTTGGTTCAGGTGCAGGCAGTGATGCTTTCAGCATCACGGTCACTGATAAGATAGAGGATATACGCAATGGTGCTCCAAAGGTGCATGAATTGCTTGCCGATCCGATATACCTGGATTATGCAAACTATGCCAAGCATAAGGGTAAGATAAGGGTGTGATGCAAGATGAGGGATGTTGCAATTATAGGTACTGGCTGTACAAAGTTCGGAGAGTTATGGGACCGTTCCCTGAGGGATATTTTCGTTGAGGCCGGAGTGTCCGCTATCGTAGATGCAGGTATCCAGGGGGAAGAGATCGACGGTCTGTATATGGGTAATATGAGCAGCGGCAGGTTTGTGGAGCAGGAACATGTGGGCAGCCTGATAGCCGATTATTCCGGGTTGGCCAGTAAACTGCATGTGCCCGCCACAAGAGTGGAAGCAGCATGTGCTTCCGGCGGCCTTGCACTGCGCCAGGGCATTCTGGCAGTGGCTTCCGGATATGCTGATATTATAGTGGCCGCAGGTGGCGAGAAAATGACAGATGTGGACCTGGACACAGCCACCGATGCACTGGCAGCTGCGGCCGACAGGGAATGGGAAGGCATCATGGGTGCCACGTTCCCTGGTCTGTATGCCATGATAGCCAGGCTTCATATGCATAAATACGGTACTACATCAGAGCAGATGGCCGCTGTTTCTGTGAAGAACCATCATAACGGTACCATGAACCCGATCGCCCAGTTCAGAAACGAGATCACCCTTGATACAGTACTGCAGTCCAACATGGTGGCCGATCCCCTGCACATGTTCGATTGTTCTCCAATATCTGACGGTGCGGCTGCTGTGGTGCTGGCCCCGGCAGATGTTGCAAAGAAATATACTGACACTCCAGTATACGTGAAGGCTACGACCCAGGCCAGCAGTCCTATCTCCCTCCACGACAGGGCGGATATAACCACACTCGACGCTTCAATGGTGGCAGGTCAGCGGGCATATAAAATGGCCGGACTTACTCCTGACGATATAGATCTGGTTGAAGTACACGACTGCTTTACTATTGCCGAGATATGCGCCATAGAAGACCTTGGATTTTTCAAAAAAGGTGATGGTGGCAGGGCATCGGAAGATGGTGAGACTGCTATTGACAGCAGCATACCTGTAAATCCATCCGGAGGTCTTAAGGCCTGCGGGCATCCGGTGGGAGCAACCGGTATCAAACAGGCAGTGGTGATCACAGAGCAGTTGAGGGGAACAGCAGGTAAAAGCCAGGTCGATGGTGCCGGAATCGGTATGACACATAACGTAGGCGGTTCGGGCGGTACTGCTGTAGTACATATTTTTTCGAGGGACAGGTGATATGAAATGACAGTTTCAAGGTTCTGGAGAAAGATCCCGCACAGGTATAATCTCATAGGCACCCACTGCACGAATTGTGGAGAATATTATTTCCCGCCCAGGCAGATGTGTCCCACCTGCCGCAGGGATGGGAAGATCGAGAGTTACCAGTTCGAAGGCAAAGGCGAGGTTATCACTTATACTGTGATCCATACGGCAGCTAAGGGCTATGCCAACCAGGTACCATATAATCTGGCAATCATTAAGTTAAACGAAGGTCCCAGCCTGACCGGCCAGGTAATATGCGAACCAGGAGAATTAGAGATCGGTACCAGGGTACGTTCAGTGTTCAGGAAACTGGGCGAGGAAAGTGAAAAGGGTATGATCTATTACGGTACCAAGTTCGTTGTCGAATAACATTAAATTCCATCAAATCCTTTCCGGACTATCTCGATACCATGATCCCGGATAATGTAGTTCCTTACAGACAGGTCATGGTGGCTACCCCTTAGCTTAAGAACTGACATGGTACGGTCAAACCTGTTCTGCCCGTCTGTAAAATTAAGCATGATAATGGCATCGGCTATGGATGATATACTCATACTAGGTATGTTGCCAGGTGCAATTTTCTTTGATACCTCGTTGGTCAGCATAACGGTGATGCCTTTGTATTTTAAAAAATCACTGAGCAACCTGATATGTTCCCTCAATTCTACCGGATCTGGTATGACTGATTCAAGGTTATAGACCCCATCATATAGCAATCGTTTTACACTAATGTCCTCCACTTGCGATTTAATCTCCAGGTTGTGTTCGTCCGGTGAAATATCCCTGGGATATGCATAGATTATCCTAAGCAGGCCACTATCCATGAACCCCTTAAGGTCCCATCCCATCCTGGATGCTTCATATATCAACTGGTTCTCGCGTTCCTCGAACAGTATGATCATTCCAGGTTCACCCTGTTTTAGTCCTGTCATTATGAACTGCAGGCCAAGAAGTGTCTTACCAGTCCCTGGTCCCCCTATGACCAGTACTGTGGATTGGGCAGGTATCCCTCCATGCATCATGCTGTCAAGTCCCCTAACTCCGGTTGACAGTTGGTGATTGCCTAATTGCCGGTCGCTTATTACAGGTTCAAGTTTTGGGAAGATACGGATACCTTCTGTTTCGATCTTGAACTCATAAGATCGGTTAATATCAGATGTTTCACCCCCACCCCGCATTTTGATTATATCCATCTTCCTGTTAGTCTTGTTCCCGATCGTTCTTTGGTCTAGGTATATCACGCCGTCTGTAATATGGGACAGGATCGAATTGTGGACTTCCGGCCTGCTCAATTCGCCTGTTACAAGTGTTTGGGCAGACCAGTCCTGTAGCATTGCATCAAAGGAATAAAAAAAGCGGCGTATCTCACTGACAGGGAAGCCGAAACCCAGTGTAGTCAGCGGGTTTATCACTACCCGGTCAGGATTGGTAGAAGCCATTATGGTACCTATGTCCAGAAGTATGGTCAGTGGGTCCTTCTCGGCAGTGGAGCGGTCGACAGGACGGACAATGATATTATCATTATAAAAGGTGTGATTGTGCAAATAGTCCATCAGTTTTTCCGGTGACTGGGACGTGAGGGGGATATAGAGTGCTTTTTCACCGTTCGAAGCCGCCGCTGATAATGATTGTAATGCCAGGGTGGTTTTCCCGACACCTACGCTGCCTGCGATAAGGATCAATGATGGTTTTGGCAGGCCACCACCTAATATTTTATCCAGGTATGCAATGCCACTGGGACAGAGTTTCATAAGTACTAAATATGTTTGATATTTAAATATTTATACTTGCTGCAAACAAATTTTATCCCAAATCCTGCAATGGCAAGGATATACTATCCATGAGTTTCCTTATTGTTCTGTAGTGCAACTTCGATTTCATGGACAGCTTCAGGATTGGACAGGGTGGAGATATCTCCTACTTCCTTTGATATAAGGGCAGAACGCACTACCCTGCGCATGATCTTACCGCTTCGGGTCTTAGGGAGGTCGTTGACAAAGTATATCGTGTCCGGCCTGGCGATCTTCCCGATCTCTTCGGCCACGTGTCCCCTTAGTTCCTGTAACAGTTCTTCACTGTGATCAACTCCGATCTTTAGCACTACAAATGCGGTTATACTCTCACCTTTGAGGTCATCGGGACGGCCTACTACCGCTGCTTCACTGACATGTGGGTGGCTGACCAGTGCGGATTCCACTTCTGAGTTGCCTATCCTGTGGCCTGATACGTTCAATACGTCATCGCCCCTGCCCTGTACCCAGAAATAACCGTCACTGTCCACCCTGGCAATATCCCCTGTTATAAATTCGCCAGCTTTGTTGTAGTAATGCTCTTCATACCTCCCTGACTCATGGTAAAGGGTGCGAAGCATGGCTGGCCATGGAGTGTTCATAACCAAATTACCCCCTTCATTTATGACCGTGTTGCCATCATGGTCAAGTACCAGGGCGCTAAAACCGGGCAATGGTCTTCCTGCAGACCCGGGTCTCATGGACGACAGGGGCAGCGGGGATATTACAAAACTACCGGTCTCGGTCTGCCACCAGGTATCCATTATCGGGCACCGTCCATTGCCGATGTTCTCATAGTACCATATCCAGGCTTCAGGGTTGATGGGCTCACCTACACTGCCCAGGAGCCGCAGGCTGTCCATATTATTTTTCCGGGTCCATTCATCACCGAAGCGCATATGCATCCTGATGGATGTGGGTGAGGTAAAAAGTACACTTACCTTGTGTCGTTCGATCATTTCCCATAACCTGTTTGGCTGTGGATGGGCAGGTGCACCTTCATAAAGCAATGAGGTCACGCCAAGTATTAACGGGGCATATACAATGTAGCTGTGCCCGGTAATCCATCCGATATCAGCAGCACACCACCAGATATCATCTGGTTTCAGGTCAAAGACCCATTTAAGTGTGAATGAAATTCCTACAGCATATCCTCCGTGAACATGTAAAACGCCTTTTGGCTTACCTGTGGTACCTGAAGTGTACAGGATAAAGAGCGGGTCTTCCGAATCCATTATCTCGGTTTCGCATTCGGATGGCAGGTCACTTGTCAATTCATGCCACCACAGATCGTGCTCTCCCATTTGAACATCACATTCTGCCCATTTGTAGACTATTGTATTGTTGACCTCTGTACCCTCTACTCCTTCGTCTGCCTGTGCTTTTAGGTTGATGACCTTCCCCTTTCTCCAGAAACCATCAGCAGTTATCAGGGTCTTTGCACCTGAATCGATAATCCTGTCTTTTAGTGCATGGGCAGAGTAACCTGAGAACACCACACTATGTACTGCACCGATCTTTGCACATGCCAGCATGGCTATGGGCAGGGCAGGTATCATGGGCATGTATATTTCCACTCTGTCGCCTTTGCCCACACCCAGTTGTTTAAGGCCATTGGCCAGCTTGTTGACCTCATGGTACAGGTCCAGGTATGTAAGTTTGGTCACATCTCCTTGTTCGGATTCGAATATGTAGGCTACTTTGTTCTCTGTGGGTGTGCCGATGTGGCGGTCAAGGGCGTCGTGGACGATGTTGTATTTGGCGTTGGTGAACCAGTGGTAGAAGGGTTTTTTAGAACCGTCCAGGACTTTGTCGTAGGGTGAGTACCACTCTACTAAGTCTTTTTGTACTTCGCCCCAGAACCATTCGATGTCCTGGCTGCGCTTATAAAGTGATTCGACATCAGGGATGTTATGGGTGTCCATCCATTGTTTGACATTGCTTTGTTCAACGATTTCTTTAGGAGGATGGAATGTTCGGTTCTCATCCAATAGCACTTCTACTCTGGTCATTTCTAAAAAACTCCCTTATTTAAGATTATGCTAATATTATTATCTGGAAGGATAAATTTTTCTAACGAAAGGGGGAGGATGAGAATATTCACGAAATTGAGAGGGATAATTTAGGGGATGTGTTGTATACAGGTTTCGTTACAATTTGAATGGGGTGTATCGGTGACTATGGATGATGGGCGTTATGTGCATCCTTTGAATAGCTTGAACCAGATGTAAACTCCCGGGCGTGAGAAAAGCGTCAAATTAATATGAGGGCAAGCGTATCAACGAGTCATATGAAATTATGGGCGAAACGAATAAAAGGGCATTGGGCATAGAGACATAGGTTGATTATATCGCTCCGGTAAAAGAATTCTGGATTTTTAATGATAAAGTAGCGGAGGTGAAAATAAAATGGATGTTCAAGAAAAAACGTTTGCTCGACAATTATTTCAAAATAAAATTTTAAAGGCTGATGGCCAGATATTTGAAGATATATTCAGTGCAACTATGAATTATGCAGAAACAGATTTTCAACAGATAAAACCGTGGGGAAACATCGGCGACAGAAAGAACGATGGCTACATAAAAACCAAAGGCATATTTTATCAGGTATATGCCCCCGAAGATATACGAAAATCGTACACAAATGTTGTCAGTAAGTTAAAAATAGATTTCGATGGTTTGAAAGCACAATGGTCTCATGTAAATGAATTTTATTTTGTTGTTAATGATAAATACAAAGGTGTAAATGCTGATTGTGAGAAAATAATTCAAGAGATAAAAATATCGCATAATCTGAACGATGCCGGATTTTTGACCGCAAAAGATCTTGAAAATATTCTTTTTGAGCTTGAGGATGACCAGATATATTTAATAACCGGACATATTCCTGACCCTGCTAATATTAAACAGTTAGACTTTTCAATCCTAAATGAAGTGATTGGGCATATTATGCAATTACCTTTAAACGAGGGTGATAAACCAAAAAATGTACTGCCCAACTGGAATAAAAAAATAAAATTAAACGTTTTATCTGAATCCGTATCCCAATTACTCATCAACGGTGGTTTTCAATCACATTCTTTAAAGGAGTATTTGAAAAACAACAGTGATTTCCTCGCTGACTCTTTGCGAGATAAAATGAATGAGGTTTATTTGCAAGAAAAAGAAAAGAAAAGTGGAGATGAGTTATTTTGGGCTATTGTTAATTCTGCAAGCCCGAAAGTAGAACACATATATCAAACCTCAGTAATAGTCATAATGTCAAAATACTTTGAAACCTGTGATATTTTTGAAGAACCTGTGCAGGAGGAAGTGGAATGATAATCCCAACGAAGCACACAAATTTTTCGGAATCTCTGCTTGGTTTTGGCAGTTATATTTTGACTGTATTAGAATCTCCAGAATCGATTGATAGTTTATGGAACCAGTATCAAAATGATTTTAATAAAAAGCTATACTACGCTAAACATAGTTTTGATAATCTATTACTTACAATAGTCTTTCTTCATTCAATTGGGGTCGTTAAAGAGCAGGACGGAGTTGTAATAAAATGCTCTTGATAAAAGTTTATTCCAATCAACCGACTTTTAGGACGGTTAAATTCAACAAAACCGGACTCAGTTTTATTGTCGCAAAACAAAAAAATCCAGGTTCGAGTGAACAGGGAAAAACCTACAACGGTGTTGGAAAATCCTTGCTTGTGCGTATTGTTCATTTTTGTCTTGGAGCTGATGCTAAAAATTATAAGATATTTTGCGAAAAGTTACCGGGATGGGAATTTTGTGTTAATTTTGAAATAGACAATAAAAAATATACTGCAAAAAGGGCAACAAATAGTCCTAAAAAGATTGAATTGAACAATGAAATCATTTCTACCAATAAGTTCAATAAAAAGATGGAATCATTATGTTTTAAGATTCCTGCGGATATTTCTTTCTTAACCTTTCGTTCCCTGATTCCCTTTTTTATCAGACCAAAAAAAGAATCCTACGTGGCTTATAATAAGCCAGGGAAAACCAGAACAGATTATCAGGCATTACTTTATAATGCCTTTTTACTGGGACTTGATATTGTTCTTGCGCAAAAAAAATAAACAATAAGAAAAGAGCAGGAACTGGTACAAAAGCTGGAGAAAAATTTTAAAAATGATTCATTATTAAGAGATTTCTTTACTGGAAATAAAGATGTTACCTTGACGCTTGTTGACCTTGAAGAGCGGATAAAACGGCTTGATGACAATTTAAGTAATTTTAAAGTAGCAGAGGATTATAACGCCGTTCAGTTGGAAGCAGATCGGGTGGAGAAGGAACTTTATTCATTAAATAATCGCGTTATAATGTTGCAAAACAATATAGAGAATATTGATAAAAATCTCGAATTTTCCCCAGACATAAATAAAGAGAATATCAAAGCTATTTACAGAGAATCAAAGATTCATTTTCCTGAAAATATGACAAAAACGTTGGATGAGCTGGAAGTATTTTATGAAAAATTGATATCCAATCGTAAAAGAAGATTAATTGAACAGCAAAATAAACTGAAACTGGAACAACAAAATAAAAAAGCAGGTGTTGGAACACTACAGAAAGATTTTGATAAGCTTATGCAGTATCTCGGGGAGCATCAGGCACTTGATCTTTTTGTAAGCCTTAGCAGTAAAAATGCAGAATTAAAAGCGGAGTGTGACAGTCTCAAAAAATACCAAGAGCTACAGTCTGAATATAAAATTAAAGAAAGGCAGTCTGAGAAAGATTTTATAGAGCTTACAGAAGTTACAGAACAATATTTAACCGAAATCGAGCCTGATACGGTCGTATTGCGAGACTATTTTAGAAGACTTGCGAAAATATTCTATCCTGATAGCGTGGCAGGTCTTACCATAGAGTGTAATGATGGAGAAAATCAGTTGCTGTTTAACATTGATGCTAAAATCGAATCAGATGCTTCTGACGGCATCAACAATGTCAAAATTTTCTGTTACGATTTGACGATACTATTTGAAGGACATAACCACAATATTGATTTTGTTTTTCATGATAGCAGGCTTTTTGACGGCATGGACGAAATACGAAAATCAAGTATGTTTAAAACCGTTTATCAAAAGTTTACACAAGTAAATAAACAGTATATTGCAACGGTAAATCAGAATCAGCTTGAAGAAATCAAAAAACATATAAAAGGTGATGAGTTTGAAAAAATTATTACTCAGAATACAGTATTAACTCTAACTGATGAATCAGATTATGAAAAATTGCTAGGTATCAAAGTGGATATACCGGACGAATAAAGTCAATAAACAAAAAACGATAAAAACCCTTATACACCCGCGCCGGTATGCCTCGATTTTTCCAATCTGAGGTCCATGACTGTGGTTGATGACAGATAATCTTCAGATAATCTCATATTTTCTTAGTTTTATCTGAATGCTTATCACACAAAACAAAACTAAGGACAATTGTATTAATTTTAACTGTCAAAGTTGGGTAATAAGCAGCTACCTATAGTTCACCAAAGTCAATAAGTGTTTGATCAGAACTTCTCTATGCTGCACTGGATATTACGACAACCGTTACTGTTTCGCTCATCTACCCGCTGTTTTACAAGTTCAGCCATACCGCCACTGGCCAGTATCAGGCAGTCCAGGCCCCGCAGGGCTGACAGCATGGCAGACTGGATGACATCGACCTCAAAATCAGGATGGATCCCTGCCTTTGCCGCAGTTACCTTGGCAGAAGTGCCCATTGCACCCACCCTGTTAAAAGTCGCCCCGTCCACTAATGCCTGAAGATCACCGATATCCACATTCTTTGAACCGCCTTCCATCACCCTGGGTATCCGGACTACATGGATGCGGCCGGTCCCGGACGTAAGCGAACCCCTGACACCCTCAATTAGTACCTCATCACCAGCAGCAGCATCGGATAATGCCAGACCGGCAGCCTCCTGCTGTGTATACGGCACGGCCACAATAGTGCCTTCCCGTATGAATAACCCTACCTGCTGTCCTTTAGGGATATCACAATCAGCCACCGCACACCTCACACCAATATACGGCCCCTCCACCGAGTCCACTAGGTCAAGGAGCGTCATGGGGGCGTGTCCATCAGCAATCCCCCTTGCCTCAAATTCCCTGAAGGTCTCAACAATAGTGGGAAGTTTCAGTTTTGTATTCTCCATAAGTATCCTGTCTGAAAAAATACGGGACGGATGCCCTTTATTGTATACCTTGCCACCATTCAGGACATACACAACATCAGCCCATTTTGATGCGAGGTCCACATCATGGGTGGAAATGATGATGGTCTTTCCAAAATGTTTCAACTCGTTGAGCAGCTCTACAATTTCACTGGCTCCGGCAGGGTCAAGGTTGGACAGGGGCTCATCAAGGATGATAACCTCAGGTTCCATGGCGAACACACCTGCAATTGCAACCTTTTTCTTCTGTCCGCCGCTCAGGTGATGAGGTGGTTTGTCCCTGAGTTCGGTAAGACCAAAGTATTTCAGGGTATGATTTACACAACTTTCGACCTTTTCTTCAGGGAGTCCCAGGTTGACAGGACCAAAAGCCACATCATGATATACAGTAGGGGCAAATAGCTGGTCGTCAGAGTTCTGGAACACAATCCCTATCTGCCTTCGAACTTCACGTAGCGACTTTGCATCGTACTTTATCGGCCTGCCCTGAAAAAGCACCTCCCCTTGACTGGGTTTCAGGGTACCGTTCAATAGCAGGAACAGCGTTGATTTTCCAGAGCCATTTGGGCCAACGAAGGCTATCCTCTTGCCCTTTTCAATTTCGATGTCGATACCATCAACTGCAAGTGTCCCGTCCGGGTATGCATATTCCAGGTTCCGTGTTTCAAGAATAATCATGTTTTTTTTTCATACTATAGACATGTTTTTCGTGGAAAAAGAAATTGCAATTATTGAAATAACGTAAAGTGAGGTGAGTACCAATTCAAAGGCTTTAACCGGTTTTTTTGAGGAGAACATAGCCAGTTTCCCGTCATAACACCTGGAGTCCATTGTTATATATAGTCTTTCTCCCTGTTCCCATGACCTGATGAACAGGGTGCCTGCAAGCATGCCAGTAGAATGCAGCGAAGTCAGAAAATCCTTATAACCCAGCCTTACAGTCTGGGCGTATTTTATGCTCACTGCCACTTCCAGCAGGACAAAGATATAACGGTATATCAGCATTGAGAGTTCGATGAAAACATCCGGTACCCTGGATGTCTTGAGCACTGAAAATAGTTCGACCATAGGTGTTGAGAGTGCAAGAAAGAACATGCAGCACATTCCGCTAAGCGTTCTAGCCATAATAAGTACCGCCATATTCAACCCCTGGCTGCGAATCACCAGATGATACCTAAGTATATCAATTGATGCAATTTCATTTCCTGAGCCAAAGAAGAACAGTATGACAATAGACCCGGTGGCTGCAAAACCCAGAGGCAGAGCTATCAGCTTTAAATAGAACTTTACAGGGACCTTTGCCAGGACAACTGCTGCAAAACCCATACATAAAGCTATGAACAGGGGTGTTACCGGGGATGCAGCCGATACGCCACCAAGCACCCCTACGGCAACCACGGTGAGTTTTAACCAGTTGTTACTGTGCCGCAGTGGGCTTGCCAGTGCATAATCATCCAGCAGGTTATTCATGTTTTTGTCCATGTATAGGAAATTATAAACGCATTTCGATATTGATATAGGTAATTTTCTTAGTTTCAATCAAATCCTTTGACAGGATTTACAGGATATACAGGACTGGATCTTATCCTGTCAATCCAGTTCATCCTGTCTGGAATTTTCATTTTCTTTATTGATTTTGAGAGTGAATTACGCCGGCTGTTTCTTGCCCCTGTAATATCCGAAATAATATCCTATGACCAGGGCTCCGATGGCAGCCTGGAGTGAAAAAAGGAGGCTTTCTATCTCGCCGCTGGGAGGCTCCCAGATGGGGTCGGCTATAGGTTCATAGGTGCCGCCGGTCAATTCTTCTATTACACCCTCTGCCTCGCCATCCGCACCGCCGAATTCTGCGTCCGTGGTTGAGGAGATATAAAGGAACTGGGCAGTGAAGATTAATATTATAACAGCTACGATGATTTCCAGTTTCATGTTGTCAACTCCTTGATCTTGCGCAATCCGGCCTCGCTTAAAACATCAAGTTTTACCAGCACATCGCTTTTGACCTGGATCACATACTTGAAGATCAGCACAGTAATGGCTCCTTCAATTATAGCCAGCGGAACCTGTGTGACTGCAAAGATGGTTGCAAAGGCTTTAAATGATGTAAGTACGCCCCCGGTCTGCGCCGGGAATGCCAGGGCCAGTTCAATTGAGGTAACTACGTAGGTGGCCAGGTCTGCAAGTGAGCATGCCAGGAACACAGCAATATAGAAATTAAGTCCTGCTTTCGTGCATGCCTTGTAGATTACAAATGCAATAACTGGACCTGCGATTCCCATGGAGAATACATTGGCTCCCAGTGTGGTCAGACCACCATGGGCCAGGAACAGGGCCTGGTACAGCAGTACGATCAAACCGAGTACGGCTGAGATGGCTGGCCCGAATAATATGGCTGCTAAACCTGTACCTGTGGGATGGGAACAGCTTCCTGTCACTGAAGGTAATTTGAGTGAGGACAGGATGAATATGTATGCTCCGGCCACAGCCAGTAGTGGCAAAAGGTCACGTTTGTTCTTGATCAGTACATTCAGTTTATAGATGCCATAAATTATTACAGGTAGTGATATGAAAATCCATATCCACCACCAAGGGCTTGGTAAAAAACCTTCCATAATATGCATAAATTTCACCTGTTGTATTTCTTGTTATAACTCAAGCAAATTGGTGTTATAACAAGTTTAATTGATTTAATATATCATATATAAGGATTGCTAAATGTTTAACATTTAACACAATATTCAGTAGAATCAGTACGGATCTTCACTACGTACCTGGTTATTCCAGTGATGAGCAGGCTATTTCATCATTCCAAGGAAATAATAATGTATCCTCAGGTCGTCAGTAAGTTCCGGATGGAATGCCAGCCCTAAAATATTTCCCTGCCTGGCTGCCACTATCTTATCGTTAAAACGTGCAAGTACTTCTACATCCGGTCCCACCCTGGTGATCACAGGGGCACGGATGAACACCACATTATACGGTGAATCCAGCATCGATATCTCAAGCGGTATTTCAAAGGACTTCCTCTGGCCGCCGAAAGCGTTGCGGTCCACACTGATATCCATTAAACCCAGCAGCTGCTGCCCAGTCCGCAGAACCTGCTCTCCGCCATCCTTTGCCAGCAGTACCAGGCCGGCACAGGTGCCCATTATAGGTTTGCCTGCGGCGGCGGCTTCCTTGATCTCGACATCTATGCCCTCACGGGCCATAAGCCGCCCAAGTGTGGTGCTCTCGCCGCCGGGCAGGATAATGGCGTCGCATGTTGGGATGGTGCCGCTGTGGCGTACAGGGAGCACTTCTCCGGGGATGCCCATATCTTCCATTGCTTTCTTAGCAGATTCAATGTGTTCTTCTACATTTCCCTGTATCGCAATTACTGCAATTCTCATAGTATCGTTTTATTAAACTCCGAAATGACGGATATGTTCCTTCTCTTGCCGTACTTCTATTATTCATATGGCTCATCAATAATATTTGTATTTATTTTCACACTATCGCATATCCCACCATAATGCAATACAACTTGGAATTCACACATGGTGGTTCACTCCCACTTCCCACTTCCACCCGTTCATCTTCGTATCCAAGCCGCTCAAAAACAGCAATAGGTACATCAATTCCCATATCTAGCAACATTGCTGCTACCTGCTCCACCCCGAATTCATATGCCGGAAGTAAAAAAACAGTAAATCCCAAAGTTATAGCTGATCTTAGTTTCACAGCAGCAGGAGCCGGGTCCCTTCCATGTGCAGTAATAACTACAATTCCGGATTGGTCGATATGAAGCCTGGCACATGCTGCCTGCAGTGAAGAAATGCCAGGTATCACTACATCGCCAGGTCTCGCATATTTACCAAGTCCTGAAAGGTTCGGGTCTCCTGTAGACAGCACAACCGCATTATCAGGCAGTTCATGCAATCTTGAATAATCCTTTATATGTTTGATCTCACAGCAAATATGTTCTGCTGCCAGTTCAATTGCACGCTCTGAACCGTAAATCACCTCTGCATGCTGTATAGCCTTTGCTGCTTCCACTGTCAGCATACCCGGACCCACACCTACACCTACGATCTTCACAACACACCACCTGAGTCACGAATTACGGCACCACTCCTGTCAACAAGCACAATCCTTGCACCTTTTGATCTTTCTACTGCAGCAGCCACTGCATTATCGATCAACTGACTATTTCTATCTGTTTCTATTAATTCCTGTACCGTATTAAACCCTGATGCAATCAGAATACCAGGTACGGCCCATTTGAGTATCAGGCCTGGCAGGCCGCATATAATTGTTTCGCCTCCGGATGCATTGATGCCTTCATCGATCCTGCTGCCTACCATAACTACTGTATGTTCGGGAAACAGCATCTGGGAATAACGCATACCTATTCTTCCTGTCGTCAGTACTACCCTGGATGCATCACTGACCAATTCCATTTTAACCTCACCCAGGTGGTCACTCCATGGTTCGACAAATCCGGTAGTACCTAAAACAGAGATACCCCCCATTACTCCAATAGTAGAATTCAATGTTTTTTCAGACACCTTCCTACCATCAGGTACGGATAATGTAACAACAGCACCCTCAAGTCCGGTCTCGCTCAATCCTTCCTTAATAGCATCCATTATCTGGAGTTCAGGTACAGGATTAATAGCAGGTTCGCCCACCTTTACTTGTAAGCCTCCCTTTGTGACCGTACCTATACCATCTGCAGCTATCAAAGAAATATCCTTAGCAGGATGCGCTTTAGCTACAAACACCAGCCCGCCTATTACATCACTTTCATGATCTCCTGGTATTTTCACAACTTCTGCCCTTCCTGCCAAAGCCCTTACATCCAGCTTTGCTCTTATACCGCAAGGTGTGGGAACCGAAACTGTCGTGATCATATCCTTTTTCTTCAGGGACAGGACTGCTGACTTGGCAGCAGCTGCAGATGTAGTTCCCGTAGTAAATCCCCGATTAAGGATATCTCCATTCGAAAGCACTACCAGCAGTCCGTCAGAAACGCCTTTTTTAAGTTCATCCAGTGGTATTGCAACCTTATCTATCCATTCCTGCGGAATGGTAAAATTATTTACAGGATCTATCAGGATCATATTATCAGAATGTGTGTTTCATGCATACTATTGGCAGTTAAATTTCATGCATACTACGGCAGTTGTGTTTCCTGCACACTATCTGCGGCTGTATTCCCTGCACATATCCACAAACCGTTCCATGGATGCAGAAGCAGGATGGGTATGCATATAACCAGCCAGTGTATTATATACCATAAGTCCATCCTTTGCGTCCTCTATACCTTTCCCTCTATTCATACTGTACGCAAACCTGGCATCACGGTCGCATTCGGTTATAGAATAATGGAACTCATGTCCTCTTATTACCTGTCCCTTTAATGATAGAGGATTATCACACACAACTTCTGCTTCAGTATATCCCAATGCCTGAAATCTCCCTACCATGCTCGACCTGGCATCCAGTACACCAGCCATTTTGTATGTATGTCCTTCAATTTCCAGACTTTTTCCCAGATACATCAGCCCGCCGCATTCCGCATATATTGGCATACCGTCCACGGTAGCCTTCCTGATGCCAGTTAGCGCACTGCCGGATGAGAGTTCGGCAGGAAACAGTTCTGGATACCCGCCGCCTAATATCAATCCATCAATATCAGGCAGATCATCTGACATGGGACTGAAAAATACAAGCTTAGCACCAAGCTTTTGTAATTCATCCATCATTTCCTGATAATAAAAACAAAAAGCACCATCCATTGCTACGCCTATTATAACATTGAATCGTTTTTCTTTACCTATTTCTGTATTTCCATCTTCATTTATTTTTTTTATATTTTTCGGGATATCAGGTATTGATGATATCCCAAGCAAAGCATTCATATCAACATTTGCATCAATAAAATCTGCAAGTTTATCGTAATCCTGCATCTGCTCATGAGCCATATACAGTCCCAGATGCCTGGATGGCAGGAAAAGTTCCCTGTTCGAAGGAAGAGACCCTATTACCGGAATATCAATACCTTCAGCCTTTAGCGCATCTTCCACAAGTTTACGGTGCCTGGGGCTGCCTACCTGATTTAATACCAGTCCGGCAATGTTAACATCCGGGTCCAGCATCTGGTATCCTTTTGCCACAGCCGCTGCACTGCGTGACATGCCGTGGACATTGATAACCAGCAGCACAGGTATACCTAATGTTTTAGCAACGTGGGCACTGCTTGCGATCTGGGTGGATTCAATACCATCATACAGGCCCATTACACCTTCTATAATGGATATGTCTGAGTTTTGATATTTAGCAAAGGTTCTGCATACTCCCTTTGTACCCATGATGTAAGAATCAAGGTTCATGGAGGGATTACCGCTGATAGCTGTATGGTGTGAAGGGTCTATAAAATCCGGTCCGACCTTGAAAGGCTGGACTGACATACCCCTGCGTGTAAGTGCTGCCATTAATCCAAGTGATACTGTAGTTTTACCCACACCGCTGTGGGTCCCTGTGATCATCACAGCTTTTGTCATAGGATTTATACCTTGCCTGACATGATTATCATCTCATTAATGCAGGCTACTGCCACAGGTGTACCCCCCCTGGTTCCAGTGCAGATTATGGATGGTATGTCTATTTTCCTTATCTTTTCTTTTGATTCGGCAGCGTTCACGAATCCCACAGGAACAGCCACGATCATGACCGGCCTGATACCATATTCCACCATACGGGAAACAGTAATAGCAGCCGAAGGTGCATTTCCAATGACTATAATAGAATTCTCAAGACCCTGTGCAGCACTCAGAAAACCCGCCGATGTCCTGGTAATACCTAACTTTTGGGCAAGTTGTGGAGCACCTTCTATATCCAGTACGCACTCTATTTGACACTCATGTCCTTTCTTGATAATACCTGTCTTTACCATCCTTATATCAGTATATATAGTCACACCTGCAGATATGGCACCAATCCCGGCTTTAACCGGGTCATTGCTAAACACCAGCAGGTCCTTAATTGCCGGATCTCCAGTGGCTACTACACAGCGCTGGCGTATCCCATCTTCCGGACCATTATCTCCTACGATCTCTCTTGCAATAGCGCGGCCTGCTTCTGATATAGTCATGGCTTCAGGAGTTGTAGCTCCCGGTTCTATACATCTTCGGACAAGTTCGGGATCGATTTTCTTAGTATGCTGTCCGGCGGTTGTTAATAGATCAGTAGTCATATTTCTTATGATACCCCCTTGGTGTGATTATCCTGGAATTCCATATTCCGGATTCACTGTTTCCAATGATCACCGTAGTTCTCATGTCCACTTCATCGTCATATTCCAGCACTTTACCCAGTGTGGTTACGATGACTGATTCACCTTGACTGCGCAGCGCATTTTTAACAATACCTACAGGTACGGTATCTTCCCTGCTGCGCCGGATAATTTTAACAGCTTTTTGAAAGTTATTGTTCCTCTGCCTGCTTTTTGGATTATAGATACCTATTACCATATCTGCCTTTGTCGTTGCATGCAAACGTTTCTCAATAGTATCCCATGGTGTGAGCAGATCACTCAGACTGATCACTGCAAAATCCGTAACAACAGGAGCACCCAGCAAACTTGCCACAGCACTTAAAGCTGTTACACCAGGCACGATCTCAATATATGCTTGTGAATTTTCATGCCTGGCTACTTCCAGCACCAGACCTGCCATACCATAAATATTGGAATCACCACCACTGACCATAGCCACGGTATTGTCCCGGGCTAACTGGATGGCTTTTTTTGCCCTTTCCACTTCTTGCCCCATTGTTGATCTTATCACCTGCTGGCTTTTTACCAGATGGCTGATCTGATCGAGATATGTACTGTTACCGATAATGATATCTGCATTCTTTATTACATCTGTTGCTTTTATGGTCATATGATCGGGCGACCCAGGCCCGATCCCTACTACATAGAGCATCCCGTTATTGTGCGATTGCGATGGTGACATTGTCATATACCTTCTTTTTCATAATCAGTTTATTTTCCCGGCTCAAGGCCAGTGCACAAGGTTCACATACGCCATTGAGTCCCAGTCTTTTTGCCTCGGATGCGGAAGGTACATTGATGGAATTGATCACTTTAGCAGGGATAAATACGATCTGTCCCCCCATCCCAAAAACAGCTTCAATAAGTCCGGATTCATTCTCTTTGATCGTTGCAGAGGCAAACAGTTCAACATCCGATAATTTCAATTCTTGCTCAGCCAGAGCTTTATTCACAGCATCTACAACATTGCCTGAACTCACATCGCGTCTGGTACCTATACCTATAATAACACCTGTCTTCTGGTTATCTCCTTCTTCCCTCACTCCTTCCACCTCTACCCCTTCTTTCCTCACTCCTTTATTTTTAAGCACTGTAACATCAGGGTCAACCATAACCACTTTTGGTCCTGAGATATTGATCACTGGCAGGTCTGACTTGAGCAAATAGGAATTCACTGCCCTGGTGGAATCCCTGTTCACTATCTCGCAGTCCAGTGTATCTGCTATAGTTTCCACACTGGGCCGGTGCAATACTTCAGTAGCTGTAGTTATTACCGGATGTGCTCCGGATTTTGCGAGACGCTTTGCAAGTTCATTAGCACCATGATGACCGCCGCATAATGATATAGCATTATTGAGTCCTGCATCTACCACTACAACCGGCGGGTCATCCCATTTGTCCTTAAGTAAGGGGGCGAGCTGCCTTACTGCAATGCCGCATGCCATTACCGCTATGATGGCTTCATACTCTGAAAATGCCTTTTTAAAAGCATTATCATCAAACAGTATCAGGTCTCCACCTATACATTCCCTGACCTTGACGGCTGCTTCATAATTATGCTGCAGGTAAATTATTGCGGTGAGTATAAATGAGACCTCCTGTACTGTACTGGATCCACCACTCCGCCGATGAGTATCATAGCAGATTGGGTAAGTCCTGCTGTTATGACCTTTTCTGCGATATCTTTGACTGTACCTTTGATTATCTTTTGGTCTTTCCAGGAGGCATGATAGACCACAGCTACAGGTGTATCAGGAGGATATTCCACTGTTTTCATAATTTCATCTATTGTATGGGTTCCTAAGAATACTGCCATGGTTGCACCGTGCCTGGATAGTGCTTTTAAGTCATCTTCCTTTAGGGTCTCTCCTGCGGGTCTGGAAATGATCAGTGTTTCACTAACTCCTTTTAATGTCAACTGGATACCCAGTGCTGCGCTGGTGGCAAATAAAGAAGATACTCCGGGTATGATCTCTACTTCAACATTGTGTTTTGCCAGTTCATCGATCTGTTCTATGATCGCACCATATAACGACGGGTCACCACTATGCAGCCTGACTACCTTTTCACCTCTACTGAGAGCTTCTACCATTGTACTGGTGATATCTTCAAGTTGCATCCCGTAGCTGTTGATCTTTTGTGCATCTGTACTGCTAAGCAGTTCAGGATTTACCAGTGAGCCTGCATATACTATCAGGTCGGCACTGTTAAGCAGTCTTTGTCCTTTCACTGTAATTAGTTCAGGGTCGCCGGGACCTGCTCCTATAAAATATATTTTGCTATTATCGCAATTATTATTTTTATTACGATCATTGCTATTATTATTTTTATTATCAGTCACGTTGTTTCCTCGCATGGATGATACTGAAATAGTCGCCTGTATCAGGCATATCGTCTGTATTCGTAATTATCTCTTCGGTGTCTGAGAATAAACGCTGGCCCAGAATGAAATCACTAAATCCCTCTAAGCGCAGTGTTTCGACGATCTTTTTTGGTTGTCTGGCTTTTAAGATTATTCTATCATTGACAGGGCTTCCGTCACTAACCGTAAAGGAGGTATCTATACTGATATTGGTTCTGGATGCAAAAGCCGTTATAGAACTGATGCCCGGAATAGTTTCAATGAAAATCCCGGGATGGCGCAGTTTGATGATCCTGCTAAGGTGTGTGAAGGTACTAAAGAAATTGGGATCGCCAATAAGACCGAAAGCTGCCAGTCCATCTCTTGCATATTCAGCCACCTTATCAGCATTATTTTCCCAGTGGGACTGTAATACATCTTTATCCCTTGTCATAGGAAATTCCAGTATATGCGGCGTACCATATGGTTCAACCAGATCAGATGCCAGACGCCCGGGTACAAAAATAATATCAGCACGCTTCAAGGTCTCAACAGCTTTAATTGTCATCAGGTCAGGATCACCCGGACCAAGTCCTACTCCAACCAGCATTTAAGGCTCCTCCCTGTATGCTTCTTTGCTGGTATCACCAACAATGATATAAACAGGGTTTAAAGGTTTGAATGCAATCTCACCTGCAAGTTCATAGCTTTTTGATATCTGGACATGTACTACTTCACTGAATATTTCCAGATCCTGCATGATCTTAATGATGTTTGTAACTGTCTGTATCCTGACGGCATTTACCACAATCCTGTTTGTTACTTTTTTCTTCAACTGCTGCAGTACGGGTTTGATATTTCTTGTCCCTCCTATGAATGCACAGTCAAGGAGCGGCAGTTCATCCAGCACGCCTGGTGCCTCACCTTGAATTAATTTAATGTTGTTGATGTGTGATTCTTTTATGTTCTTTTCTGTAACTGTTATTGCTTCTTCCCTGGAGTCAATAGCATATACAAAACCTGCTTTTTTGGCGGCCAGAATGGATATACTACCGGTTCCGCACCCGATATCGGCAATCACATCACCGGGAGAAGGTTTTAGTTTTAAAAGTGTTATTGCTGCAATTTCAGGTTTTGTAGGTCCGCCTTTTACTATTTCCATTGGTGATCACTGAATAATATATTGATTTGCATCCGTCCTTGAAAAACACTTCGTTTTCGACAACAAATTTATCTTGATTATCTAAATAGGTACCTATAAGGCTTCTCTATATGGAATAAGTGTGAAGAGCCTACTTTCCGCAGTTTCGAAAAAGCTTGAATTTCCATTAAATTCACGGGTCATAAAAAATCTATATTCTACGTAACTGGGTACCGATTATCCTGTCAAGCATCTTGATGAACTCGGATTTTGCTTCTTTTGGGATGGTAGCTCCTGCGGCAATATCATGGCCGCCCCCCATTCCATTTACTGACCCGGCAGCACTGCTCATGGCCGCAGAAAGGTTCAGGCCCTTGTGCACAAGGTCATAGTTTCCCCTGCCGGAAACTTTCACGCCATCCCGGGCATCTGCAAATGCGATTATGGGCAGTTTCCTGTTACCAACAACACTTACACTCATTCCTGCTACTATACCAACGATCGTATCCTTGATCTTATGACCTGCATCAAAATACTGCAGGTTTTCAAGTGTTGTCACACCCCGCTCTTTCACCAGGTTGATCCCTTCAACCAGATTGCGTCTATGCTCTGCCAGGAGCTGTATAGCATTCTCGTATTCTTTATCCCTGTCCCCCCGGCATACGGCAAGGCCGGTCATAGCACGGTCATACCTGGCAGTTGCATTGAGCAGTGTCGAGTATTCGGAAGCATCCCTGGTTTCAGTACCTTCGCGCTCACGCAAAAGAGTATATACCTCCCCCACCAGTCTTTCGATCTTATTTACAGCAATTCCCGCACTCATACAGTACTGTATCAGACCAGAGATCACCCTCTGCTTCTCATCCTGTTCCAGGTCTATCCACCTCAACCACTTCTCGCCCTGGAAACGCAAGCCCGTATTCTTTAAAAATCCGATACATGCCTCCTCATTCCCTGACAGGCCTGGTAGATAGGGGTCTGAAGAATATTGCAGCATCTTAAAGATCGGTCTGGTCTGTTTTCCAAACATTGTCAGGTCACGCTGGCAGTGTATGGCCCCATTTTCCATGCCCAGCTTCACTATCTGTCGGTTAATTCCTATCAGCTTGCCCTGCTTGACATGCTGCAGGTCCCCTACCGCACCTACTACAGCCAGGTCGGCCAGATCGTCATTACGGCCCATGGCCCGTGCCAGTAAAAACGTTACTCCTGACCCGCTGATCTCGTATGCACCATTGATATTGAACACATGTGGGTTAAGATGGTAAGGGCCGTCACCTGTAGGTATATGGTGGTCAGATACCACAGCACTTAGACCCAGGCTGTTGATCTGTTCAAGCATACCACTGCCCAGGTCAGTAAATACTGTTATGGAAGGGTTAGTATCAGCAATCTTCTCAAGGATAGATTCATCAAGCTGACGCACAAAATCCACTGAATAATCCTTACCCGCCCTCTCAAGGGCAGTGCATATAATGGCAGCAGATGTCAATCCGTCAGCATCGATGTGGGATACTACATGGATGTTATTCTCTTTTAATATGGCAGCAGCACACTGCCTGGCCCGTGTTTCCAACCTGTGCATGCCTTATAGTTCGTTAGTGGAAGATATTTTCATGTCAACCGGCACTTTGGTAACATTCCCTATCTTGGCACCGATGATCTCCCTGACATTCTTTTCAGCAGCAATATCTACCAGGCGTTGTGTCACTACACCATCGAAAATCACGCTTTTAACCTTGCTGTCCACGTCTTTCATTGAGTTTGCCAGGTCCCTGACCATGACTTCCTTGATCACGGCCTTATTCTCATCCAGGAACCGCCCGCTCAAAGTACCGCTCAGTTCACTCATTTGTTCCTTAAACTCACCTGAAACTGTAGATTGAGTCTTTACAGGTCTCCGACGCTGTCTTTCCACACCACGGGACTTTACAGCAGGTTTGACTATCCTTGGCCTGACATCCCTGCGTTCTTCCCTGCGCTTCGGATGGGATGAAGTCCTGGCTTTCCGTCCCCCGATCTGGTACATATCCATGGCCTGTTCCACAGGTATCTTCTGGCGCAGGGATTTGATTATCTCCCTCTGGACCAGTTCTTCCACGCCTTTTCCATCCGGGGCTCTTGCTATGAAATCAATTTCAGCAACCTGGAGCAGTTCCTTGATGATCAGTTCACCACCCCGGTCACCATCCGTGAATGCAGTGACCTTCTTATTCTTGCAGATATCAATGACTGCCTTGGGTACATTTGTACCCCCCACGGCAACTGAATTCTTTATACCGTATCGCAGCAGGTTCAGCACATCAGCCCGTCCCTCTACTACAATAATGGCATCCGAATCCGCAACATTGGGGCCGCATGGGATATCGTCTTTACCTAAAAAGACCATTTCCTTGACCCTTACAGCTTGTTTTACCTCATCAGTGATCTCCTGGCTTTCAGGGATGTTCTCGTCGAACATTTCTGTGAGGATGTGCTTGGCCCTGTTTACTATATGGTGTCGTTTTGATGCACGTATATCCTCGATCTTGGTTATATCGATATTTGCAATACAAGGCCCGATCCTGTCGATAGTTTCCAGGGAAGCTGCCAGGACAGCGGTCTCGGTCTTATCAAGGCTTGATGGGATATCGATAGTACCATTTGATTTACCGCCTGTTGATTTTATATTTACCTCGATCCTGCCGATCCGTCCGGTTTTCTGGAGTTCCCTCAGATCAAGGTCATTGCCTAATAGTCCTTCTGTCTGCCCGAATATTGCACCGACAACATCAGGTCGTTCCACTATTCCGTCTGCTTTTATTTTTGAATGGATTATATATTTGGTAGTGTCTGTATCTTGCATAATGTATACCTCAAAGTATGTCTAAGAAGTAGGTAAGAAAAATCCAATCCGATCAAGACATGGCCAGATAATAAATTATTTACAAATATCTACAATTAAATAATTTCACCAATACTTATACCAGTACACCTCCACTGTCTGGAAATCCCGGTATGAATCATTTATCAGTTACATATTATTCTTGATACTTCGATTTTATTATCTTTATGTGCAAGGGCTCTGGAAACATATTCATTATTGCCCATCAGTCCCTTTTCTCTCCCGGATACCTGATACTGATCATGGCATCCGATTGCTTCCATGTAGTTAATTATTTGAATGTGCGAAATTTCTATCTACTTAATTATCACAGATTGTCTATATTATTATTATGTATTATTGTATATTTATAGTAATATATATGACATAATATATGTTGTGTGGTCACATTGTTTTGTATTACCTCACACCCATAGTATTACATATTATATAATAAATGTTACAAATTAATATTTCCATATATTATCATACTTTTATTGTATTATATATCACTTATTAATATTATCATATATTTAAGTATATCATATATTTTGTAATGAATGAAACACATTGCATCAATAATCAGATCAATGTAATTTTCATACCCCTATTTTTGTAGAAAATGTATAATAAACTTATGGTATGAAAATAGAGAATGTCACGTAAATTCATATACAATTAAAAATGTTTCAAATTATGTCGCAGATTTGAAATGTGAGTATCTAAGCTTTCAATATCCTTTATCCTTTTTTGTACGAGGTTTTTGATCTTCTTACGAATATCCATATTAACAGCTGCACTGGTGCTTCTCAGGTAACCTTCCATAAGGGAAGCCAGTTTATCACCTTTTTCATCCCAATCGGTGAGTACGATCACGTTATTGTATTCCCTGGCCACATCTTCACAAAACACAAGAATTGACTTTTTTGTACCCAGCTCGATGTCACCGGTAATTCCCAAGGCCCTCAGGGCTTTCCTGTCTCTTTTTCCTTCAACAATGATGACTGCCCCCTTATCAGACATCTGTTGAAGTTCAAGGATCAGTCCTTCCAGTTTTTCAAGCCTTTCAAGATCATCCAAAAGAGCCACCCCAAAACATGACGTCCTAAACTGCTTTAAACTTTATCTATCAGGGATTCCATCAAGCTATTGACCTGTTCCAAATTCATTCCCATGACACGGATTGTTTTTTTATGAGCAGTATGTCCCGAAATAAGGGTAACATCATTTTCTTTGATCCCCAGCATCCCTGAAAGTTCCTGTATCAACTGCTGGTTTGCCTTACCTTTCTGCGCTTCCCGGGAAAGCCGGACCTCGATACGTTTTCTCCAGGGATTGTAACCACTGGGAACTTTTACGGTTTTAGTACCGGGTGTAACTTCAATATCGATAAGTACCCCATCGCGCCCCTCTCTTACAGCATCTTTTACAGACATGATCCATTTACTGGTATTTTTCGTATGAAAGTTTATTTCTTTTACGGAATATTGCCAGATTTACCAGCGGCTCACCTTTTTCATCCATCATTGAATTGAGAGTGACCTCAACTGGGAATGCTGTCCCGTCCTTCTTCCTTCCAAGGATCAGGCCGTTCCAATAACCATATTTTTTCATGGCAGGCATTACATTTTCATTAAAGTTGGATATGTCCTCCTCTGCATAGAATATGCTTGCATGCTGTCCAATTAATTCCATTCTACTATATCCGAACATTTTTGCGCCTGCTTCATTAATGAATGTGATATTATAGTCAGCATCCGAGACATCAATACCATCCAAGGTAAGATTGAGGGCTTTATTGAATATCAATATGTTCTGTTCTGCTTTTAACCGCTTGTCAAGATTCCTGGCAATACCTTGAACTGCCACGGGCTTACCGTCCTTTAATATTGGCCGCATATTGAATTCAATGAACAATCTGGCCCCATCCGTCCGTATCACTTCCAGTATAACCGGAAATCGTATCTCTTCACCTTGAGCTAACAGGTTTATTACGAATTCTGCAACTTCCTGGCTTTCTTCTGTCAGAAAATCCCTTATATTTGACCGCAAAATATCTTTTTCGCCCATGAGTAATGTATCTAGTCCGGCCTTGTTCATAGAAAGAATATTACCTTTCAGGTCATGGGTATATATTATATCCACCGCATTATCCAAAAGGTCCTGATAGATTTCCCGGGATTTGTGTAACTGATCTATCAGATTGGCTTGCTTAATGAAATTACCCAACTGCCTGCCAATAATTGAAAATAATCGTTTTTCTAATTCTGTGAATTCATGTATACCCGATAAACTTATCATTAATATTCCATTGATGGAATTCTCAATGATCAGGGGAATACCTGCAAAAGAACGGAATCCTTCATTTATTGCCGAGATTTTTCTTCCAGTGTCTGCGTAAGGAACAGGGGCAAGTACATCCTGGATCACAACTACCTTTCCTTCATCCATTACAGGTAGCAGCCTCTTCCATTCCCTGGTAATTTCACTATGCTTTTGTAAAAATTCTTCTGAAAGGGTGGAATGTACTGTCAATATGTAGTTACCGGTCTCTCTATTAAGAATGTATATGCCGCCGGATTCCATTTTAATGATTTCCAGCACTTTGTCGAGCAATTCTGAAAGGGTTTTTTCAAAGGGATTTTTCCTGGAGACAATTAAAGAAATTTGATTAAATAACTCAAGTATTTTAAATACGTTGTATTTCTCCAGCTCAAGTAAATTGTCAGGCTGGTGTTTTTCAAAAAACCCGTGAATTGAGACAAGTTTTCCTCCATTGTCATGGATTGGAAATAATGTATGTGATAGGGTAATTCCTTTAATACTTGCAAGGTTGTACTCGATTTTTGAACAGGTGTCTTCATTTATTGCTGATTGAAAATTTTCCCTTACTTTATCCCTGTCCTTACTATGGACCCATTCTAAAGTTGAAAAATCTATCATATCCGGGCATTCATCTGGTCGTACATTGAAAATATTTTCGCACGTTTTATCAATATACATCAGTTTACCGTTCTTATCTACCAGAAAATGAGTGTTTTCAAAAATCTCGGGTATGCCATGTCTACTTATGTTCATTGATGTCCATGCCTGGCTGATAGATGACATACATGATATGTTCTATCATTGCCTATTTAACAATAACGCATGACAGTGCAAAGTATTTTGTATAAATTTTTAACACCGTGGGTAGTGAGAGACCATCGACTACTGTGTACCTATCTCAAGGCTTGAGCAGCATCGACAGGAGGAAGCCAGGCTGCTCCCCGGAATGAAGCGAACTGATGAACCAGTGTTTACTGTACCTGGGTTGGGTAAGTCCCGCCCTGGGGAGCGGCAGGACCGTGAGGTGATTATGATACTTCCGGATGGCAGGTGTGTGTACCGGTTCTATCCCGGGGAGTCCGGGATGGAGCTTGTAGAGCCCAGTAATTATATGAATGTTTCCGTATACCGCCATCTAAAACGGTTGTACTATGATTGCGAGGATGTTGATGAGAATAAATTTATATAGTATTATTCGGTGATGTCCTGCAAGTCGTGGCTTTACACACTAATCGTTATGCTGGGAGGCAATTTGCAGATTTTCGACATATTACTTAAAATCAATATCAGTAACGTACTTGAATAATAACTAAGTGTATCAAATCACGTAACTTAGGACACCACCTATTATTCCTGGGTGTCAGTGAACATAAAAGTAAAGAATATAATGGAAAATAAAAATAAAAAAATTGAGTGATCCCGGGAAACCCAGGATCAGATTTAATTAACCTTAATGGAATTTAAGATTAATATTTAAAGTGGATAGAATCTCAACTGTACAAGCCTTAATCCATTGTTGTCGTAATCCCAGAAATATCCTTCAAGACTCTCATCAAAGATGTCTACTGTAATCCACTTTCCAGATTCTTCATCAAAGTAGGTAATTGTGGTCAACTCTTGTGTTACATCACCAAATGTAGACTTCCCTTTCTCTCTAACTAAAATGACATTATTGGTAGAGCAAACCGTTTCATTTGCTTCAGAATCAAAGGCACATGTGGTTATATTTCCATTTCCACCTGGTTTACCAAGTGGTCTTATATAAACTTCATATGCACCAGGTACAAATTCAGTAACTTCTCCTGTAGCGGGATCAGTAACATATGTATTTTCTGGCTTAGGCAGTTGGAAAACTGCTTTTCCATCTGTTCCATCAGCGTCAATTACTTCGAAAGGTCCTTCCTCAAGAGAGATTTTTGTACGTTTATACAAATTAACAAATATCCGATGTCCATTGTTGTCATCATTTGGAAGTATATCTATCTTATCTTTACCAATCAAGTTCAAGTTGTAATGCTGCCCACTTGGAGCACCATTCCCTTTATTGTCATTCCCTGCAAGAGCACCTGGCACTAAAGCCACAATTGACAATACCATTATTGCAGCAAGAACAGCTGCTAACATGTTTTTATTTTTCATTTATTTTTTCTCCACGAATTTTTCAATTGTTTCACCATGAATGGTGTCGCATAAAACAGTATTAATATAATTATATATAAATATATTCTACATTATAATAATGAGGAAATAATAGTTGGTTTTATATGTTTCACAATTAATATATAATTATGTAGCGGAATGATTATGAAAATTTTCACCCTGAATCCGGCATCAATATATTCTCATTAATATAAATTAAAAGAAATATTTACATTAAATCAATAAATTATCATCAATAATTCACCACCCACACAACAACCTACATCAACCATCAACTCCAACCAGCACACCAGATGACCACACCCCCCACACCCCCCAACCTCGAACAAAACACAGGCATAACAGTATACATCACCACCAAACCCGGTACTGGCGGAACCATAAGACAGGTCCCGGAAGATTTTATTGTACAAGAACTTACAAACCGTGAAGAACAAGACTCAGGCAGCCACCTCATCTGCACCCTCACCAAAAAGAACTGGGATACCCATCACCTGGTACGGGACATCTCCCGCATACTCCACATCAGCCAGCAGCGAATAGGCTGGGCAGGCACTAAGGACAAGCAGGCCCTGACCACCCAGAAGATCAGCATATATGATATGGACACCCCGGAACTTGAGCGCATCAGGTTAAGGGATGTTACCCTTACTGCCGTGGGTCGGTCCAACAAGAAAGTGAGCCTGGGCGACCTGTGGGGAAACCGGTTCAAGATTATAGTACGCCAGATAGCGCAGCCAGTGGATGAGGTGGATACTATGGTCGGCCTTACCACATCACAGATCAAAGTTGTGGGCGGCGTGCCTAACTTCTTCGGCATCCAAAGATTCGGCATCCAGCGCCCCATAACCCACATTGTTGGCCGCAAACTTGTGGAAGGTGACATTGAAGGGGCAGCCCTTGAATACATAGCCCGCCCATATCCTGGTGAGTCAGAGGAAGCCAGGCAGTCCAGGCAATACGTGCTTGATACACTTGACTTCAAGGGCGGGATCGGGAAGTACCCCCTACGCCTAAGGTATGAGCGCGCAATGATGACCCGGCTAGTGGAAAAACCAGGGGACTACGCAGGTGCTTTCAATGCGCTATCCCCAAATCTCAGGAAAATGTTCGTGCATGCATACCAGTCATACCTGTTCAATCTCATACTCAGCCGGCGTCTGGAAAGGGGGATGCCCATCAACGAAGCGCTTCCCGGGGATATCGTCTGCTTCAAGAATGCGGCCGGACTCCCTGACCCCACCAGGATGCAGAATGTAGACGAGGATACACTGGATGGCATCAATAACCTGATACGAAGGGGTCGTGCGTTTGTGACCGGACCAATTGTTGGGTATGAAACGCCCATGTCAGGGGGACTGGCCCGTGAGATTGAGCAGGCAGTGATAGAAGAGGAAAAGGTGGATATTGAAGGATTCAGGATGCCTGCAGTACCTGAACTTGCCAGTAAAGGACTGCGGCGTGAGATTATAATTCCGGTAAACCCGGAATATAAAGTAACAGAAGACAAATTGAATACGGGATATTCGGCAGTGGAACTTGAATTTGACCTGCAGAGGGGAGCATATGCCACAACAGTGCTGCGTGAATATATGAAGAGCGACCCGGCTGCAGACCACATCCTAAAAGGAAAATAACGGGTAATAAATATATATTATGTGGAAGCTTAATAAATAGTGAAGAAATTTTATTTAACTAGTATACACATTGTCAAATAAAATATTTGATAAAAATAAAGTGATGATTAAACGAAAACAATATTTATAATTGTTTGCAACTTACTTATGGAGAAAAAAATATGGATGGCTATTTTCTGGGTTTGGATAAATTAGATGAAAGTATCAAAGGTATCAGGGCTGGTTCAAATATCATGCTGCTAGGGCCGCCAATGAGCGGAAAAGAGACCATCATCAATAACATTGTTTTTAATGGGTTAAAGGAGGGGGAAGCAGCCGTAATAGTCACTACCCGTGAACCCGGGGAAAACGTGCTACAGTGGTTCGAATACAATAATCTGGAAATACCTTTGGAACACATTGGCATTGTGGATTGTGTCACCAAGACCCTGGGTGTGCCCACAGCCGATACTATTAACATCAAGAGGGCATCCAGTCCGGTCGACCTGACAGGTATTGGGGTTAAGATCAGTCAGTTCCTTGAGGATTTCTGGATGAAAAAGAATATCCGAAAGACCAGATTGTGTATCAATTCACTTTCTACCATGCTGATGTACTCCAACATCCAGACCGTGTTTAGATTCCTGCATGTATTTACAGGCAGGGTAAAAGCTGCAGGAGCCATTGGTGTTTATCTGGTTGAGGATGGTATGCACGACGACCAGGCCATCGCCACTTTGAAGCAGCTTTTTGATGGTGTTATTGAAGTGAAACAAGAGAATGATGACCATTTTATCAGGGTTGTGGGAATGGGACAAAAACCATCCCCCTGGTACGAATATACTATTAATGGGGCTGACCTGGTCTTAATTGGCGGTGATTAGGTTGGTGGAAACAGGTATACCCAGACTAGATAAATTTCTAGGAGATGGTATTCCTGCAGGTAAATCCATGGTATACTTTAATCATCCAGGGGTTGAAGGCGATGTTTTCGGTATGCAGACACTGTACCATAACCTGTCTAAAGACACTTCGTGTGTATATATTACCTCCAGTTCAAATCCCGGCATGATGAAAGACTATTTCACGGAGTTTGGGTGGAGCATCCGGAAATTTGAAGACAAATTGACTATTATCGATGCATATTCGTCCCTGGTAGGGGACCTTTCTGATGAAAAATATATTGTTTCCGACCCTGAGAATATTGAAAATATGAATGAAATTATCATTCAGGTCATGAAGGATGTACCTAAGAAATCCGTCATCATGGTTGGTTCACTTTCTACCATCATGGATCTCTGTGGTGAAGAAAATACATTGAAAGCCATTAAATTATGGAACAAGTTTGCAGTGTTGCATGACCATGTCATCATCTACAACTTCACTGCCTGGCCATATTTGGAATCTACCATCAAGGTTATCAAGGATGAAATTTTCAATTCGGTCATCAGTGTTGGCGGTATTGCCGAACGTGTCATTTTTGGCCAGTATTTCGGTGTGTTAAAAGCTGATTGGACAGACCATAAGGCACAGTCTATGCTGTTCAGGGTGCTAAGACCTGGTGGTATCAAGATATACATCCCCAAGATACTGGTTACAGGACCCTTTGATGCTGGCAAGTCTACGTTTGTTCATTCACTGTCTACCAGGGCTATCTCGGTGGACCGACTGGGAACTACCATCGCCCTTGATCATGGACATATTGACCATAAGGGCTTCAGTGCAGATATATTCGGAACACCGGGCCAGGAGAGGTTCGACCCTATTATAAAGATGATAAGCGGTGAAGCCATGGGGATATTCCTGATAGTGGACTCTACCGCGCCTAAAGACTTTATCAGGGCAAAACAGATGCTGGAAATCACTAAAGGATATGGACTTCCCTATGTGATCATTGCTAATAAGCAGGATATTCCCGGCGCTATGTCAGTGGATAATATACGTAGTCAATTTAATATACCAGAAGATGTACCTATAATCCCAGCAATAGCTACAGAGAAGAAAGGAGTTTTTGAAGCTTTTGAACTGCTGGTTGAAAAAATAACAGGAGGTACATAACGGATGGATTCGACTTTGGAGGCATTGGAGAAAGTGCTTACTGACTTGAAAAAAGTAGGCGGAGTCGAAGCTAGCGCCGCTGCCAGCAGGGATGGACTTCTCATGAAGGCAATTATGCCCATAGGACAACATGCAGAGACTTTTGCGGCAATGTCGGCTACCATGCTGGGTGCAGCAGAGACTGCTACTACTGAGTTAGGTAAAGGTATCCCGGAAAGGGTGATCGTGGAATCAGAACATGGAAAGCTTATTGCCACAGGTGCGGGCCCAAAGGCACTATTAATCGTACTTACAACCCCTGATGCGGGTCTTGGCCTGATATTATTGGAACTGGAAAAAGCGTCCAAGATCATCAAGGGATTACTTTAAGCTTTGATTTATTTTTTTTGTGGTTTGGATGAAAATGGACATATATAAATTAAAACATGATGCTGCCCACTTAACACCTTTATTGAACATAGGAAAAAACGGTGTTACTGACTCGCTGATCGAGGAACTGCTCAGGCAGCTAAAACAAAATAAACTGGTAAAGGTAAAGATATTAAAATCTGCACTGGGAGATATGGACCGCAAGGCTATTGCCGAGGAACTTGCAAAACGTACCGGGTCCCAGCTTATCGAAATTAGAGGAAGTAGTGCAGTATTATATCGCAAATAAACGGGTAAAACCGGAATATATGGTCAACGGTTTTAGGATGATGTAATATAATTTTGAGTGTAATTGAAGCTGATGGAAAGGTAATCAAACCTGCCTTTCAAATATCCACTGAAAACCAATAACAATTAAACCAATTTGTGTAGTCCCGATCAAAACATTAATCTGCCATCAACCAGCAATTCCCGTTTTGTTTCCCACCGCATTTTTTAGTCTTACTTTTAGACCGTGATCCAGCGTCCCTAGGAGCAGACTTGCAGGAGATTTGGGAAATGATCCTACAGATTTGAGAGAAGGCATAAGCCATTAATAACAACCATCACAATCTCCTTTAACGAACCAGTTGAAGGGGATCCAATGGCAGAAATTTTCATCTCATACGCGCGTGCCGATGATGAGCCATTCGTCGAGCAGCTCCACAATGATCTGACCGAGCATGGTTTCGATGTATGGTGGGACAGACAGACCATGCAGAGCCGCGGTCTGACATTCCTGCAGGAACTCCGCGATGCCATTGAGGGATATGACTGGCTGATTGGTGCATGAACGAGAGAACGCAGATGAATTTATCTGATTGTAAACGCTATAGGTATGAATCATAATGCAAAGGAGGAGAGAGCATGGAGAGTAAGAACCCCACAATCGTTGTTACCGGGGATGTCTGCATTGACTGGCTGCAATGGCCAACAAAACCTGAAGATGCGGGGCTAAACTGGAAACTTTACTCAGGGACGCGCATGACCGCAAAACCCGGAGGTGCGCTTCTTTTAGCGGATTTTATGCGCACTGCAACCGGTATCAATGTGGTTTCGCCGCAGTTGAAGAATATCGATAAAATTCCCCCGAAGGTCCTCCTTCACTCAAACGCCGAATTGGAGCTTTTCCCATATTCATCAGACCATAAGGATATGGATAAAGACCGGATGGTTTACCGAATCGGGCGTTGCCGAGGGTTTACAGGACCCACCGCAGACGCCAGGGTGCCACTTTCCTTTAAAGATGACGATCCTCGTGCATATATGGTGGTTCTCGACGATGCAGGGAACGGATTTCGTGATGATAAAACAAAATTGCCTTTAGCGATACAGGACGAAGGGGCAAAACCCATCGTGGTATGCAAGATGCACCGCCCTCTTGCTTCCGGTGATCTGTGGGGGCACGTCTCAAAGAAGCATTCTGAAAGGCTGGTTGTGGTCGTGACCGCGGATGATCTGCGTGCAAGCGGTATGAACATCAGCCGCTCTCTTTCATGGGAGCGGACAGCAAAGGAATTCGTCTGGCAGATGGCATACAACGCCGGACTGGGGCTTACAGGCTGTAGCAATCTTGTGGTTCGCTTCGGTCTCGAAGGCGCGATACATTACACGTTGGCGGGCGACCATGCAACAGCCCGGCTGTACTTCGATCCGACCATGAGCGAGGGCGACTTTACGCATAACTACCCAGGAAAGATGCAAGGAATCTCTTCCGTATTCGTTGCCGCACTCGCAGCAAGGATCGCTGTCCAGTGTGTTTGTGGGGACTCACTTTCTGATGCGGTGGGAAAGGCGGTGCGGGATGGGTTAAATGCCTCCCGGGAACTTGTCAGGCAAGGTTTTGGAAAGGACGAACCTGAACAAGAACAAGAACAAGAACCTGAATATCCCTACCACGTAGCTGGTATTTTTTTAGCCGGTGAACAGAGTGGTGATTCCATAGCTGATGTGGCAATATCTGATCAGAACACGGCAGAGGATGCGGATCCGCACACGTGGTGCATCCTCAAAGAGATCAACGATCCCGTGCTGGAGCGCATCGCTTATGGAATTGTAAAGGAAGGAGAGACTGCTTCACTTAAAAACGTCCCAATAGGTAACTTCGGGAAGTTAAAGAGTGTTGACCGCAATGAGATTGAGAGCTTTCACAGTATAAAGAACCTGATGCGGGAGTATATCGAATCAGATAGCTATACCCGGCCGCTTTCAATAGCGGTCTTTGGTTCGCCCGGTTCTGGCAAATCTTTTGGTATAACCGAGATCGCAAAGAGTATCGCTTCAGATAGGATTGAGCTATTGAATTTCAATCTTTCCCAGTTTGATTCAAAGTCTGACCTGATCAGCGCGTTTCATAAGGTCCGCGACCTTGCACTTGAGGGGAAGATCCCGCTCGTCTTTTTTGATGAGTTCGATTCGGATTTTAATGGGAAACTTGGCTGGCTGAAATACTTTTTAGAACCGATGCAGGACGGAAAATTCATGGAGAGGGAGACGATGCATCCCATCGGCAGATCGATCTTTGTCTTTGCAGGCGGAATAAACAATACATTTGAAAGATTCTCTGGAGACGATGCCGATGATGCCGATACTATGGACCCTGAAGAAGAGAGGATGTATAAAGATGCAAAAGGACCCGATTTCACAAGCCGTCTGCGCGGTTACGTAAATATAAGGGGACCTAACCAAAGAGGGGCAGAGGATACGGTATTTGTAATCAGGCGCTCGATGCTACTTCGTTCTCTACTCGAACAGAAGGCAGATAACCTCTTTGACAGCAGGAAACATCTCAGGATCGATGACGGCGTGCTGCGGGCACTGATCAACGTCAAAAGTTATAAACATGGCACACGTTCGATCGAAGCCATCATCGAGATGAGCATGTTAAACGGGCGGCGGTCATGGGAACAGGCTTATCTTCCTGCAAAGGAGCAGCTCAAGCTGCATCTTGATGAAGAGTCGTTCTCGCGTCTTCTGGTGAGCGATGTGATACTTGGTGCGTCGCGGGAACGGTTGGCAGAGGCTATCCATGATAGATAACAGCTGGAGGATTAGATAGATGAAAATACCTGTATTTGTTTCCAGTCCAACTTTACTCAATATTAACCAAGAAGCATCTATGAAGATTGTATTGGAGGCGATTAATCGCTTTGAATTAGAACCCCGGACTTTGGGCCGTTCGGATTATCCCACGGAGCTCCCACTTCGAGAGGTCTATGTAATATCCAAGCATTGTGCTGGTGGAATCATATTGGGATTCGAACAATTTGAGACAAGTTCTGGCACATGGAAACGAGGCACGAATAAAGAGTATGCTGTTGACGTTGGCAGCACGGTAAAATTTCCCACTCCTTGGAACCATCTTGAATCAGGGATATTGTATTCTCTCGGATTGCCGACACTTGTTTTTTAAGAAGATGGAATATCGGGAGGGGTGTTCGATCGTGGAGTTACAGATGTGTTTGTACACAAAATGCCCACCCATAAGATGAGTTCTGATGAAAAAAGAGCTTTGTCTGGTGTTTTTCTAAAATGGCAAAGTAAAGTCCGAGAGTTCTACTATAAGTGATACGTCTAACTATAGATCTGGGAAAAGTGGAGTTGATGAAAAAGAATGGGTTCACCTCATCTCATATTTTTTAATTCGCAATTGAAGCAAAACCATCCATCAGCAAACTGCAAGGAACAGAGGCAGTGGCACAAACAAAATATCACCATCAAGCCGTAAAGTATTCTTGGTAACAACAATACCGATCCCTGTGTCAAACTCATTCATAAACTCTTTAACCCCCCCTATGTCGTCAGGATGTTCTTGATATTTGACCTCAACCGGAATTGGGATCGGGCCGAGTTTGATCACTACATCCACTTCTTTTTTCCCTTTCCAGTAATAACTCTGCATGCGCCCTTCCAATTTATACACTAATCTTGATGCATGGTCTGAAACGATCGTTTCCACGGTTTTACCGATCTCCTCACCAAATTCAAACAAACGCCTGTTCAATAGTCCGACAAGTACGTTTCTTGTGGGGTGGTCACGCAAATACAGTTTTTTTCCTTTCTTGAAAGTACTGTCCGCATTTGAATAGAAACGTGACTCTGATATCATAAAAACATCAGTGAGATACCCGAGGTATACCATGAATGTATCATACTTTATGCCAATGGACTTTGAAAAACCATGATAATCGGTCATTTGTCCACTCTGCATAGCGCACCGCAACACGAGATTTTCCAGCCCCTTTATGTTCCGGACAGAAAACATTCGCATTATATCCTTATGTATGGTCAACCCAAACCGCTCCATAAGCACATCCCTTGATGTTTCAAGATCGGCATCTAAAAGTGCAGGATAACCGCCTTTTACGATGTAATCGAGAATATATTTGTCAAGGGATATGCCATTCTTCAGTAATGCATCACGATACACCAGTAAAGCATCAAACATCGCACCTGCATCCCTTTCAATGAGTGCATTCGTGACTGGTGTAGCGTCTGCCATATCGCATAATCTTGATGGATATTCTTCCTTGAAAAGAGAATAATTGACATAATCTGCAAACTTCCACTGAAGCATCAAACGAAGTCGTGACCTTCCGATCAACGATTCCGAACCGCCTTTTTCAATTTCAGTACTTGATGAACCTGAAACTGTGAACTTAAGAGGAGATTGCAGGTCATGGAATTGTTTCAGATAATTGCTCCAATTAGCAATAGTCTGTATTTCGTCAAGGAAAATATATGCTTTTTCGCTCCCGGAAGGTTTAACGAAGGTGGAATAAACATCAATTATATCTTTGACAGGCTCAGGGCAGATCATGTCAATGGATGTGTGATCCATGGAAATATACATGATATTGTGTGGTGAAACATGTTCATATTCGATCAGGTGTTTCACAACTTGCTTCATCAAGACTGTTTTACCAACCTGCCGTGGACCATAAACAATTTCGATATTTTGGCTATCCATTGCCGATGCCAGTGAATCAAACCATTTTGTCCTGTATTTCGGAATGTGAAACTCACTGCTTTTCCACCAAGGATTATACTCATACAATACATCCAATATTTTTTGGACATTGTCTTCTGAATCGATCATTACCTTTATGTTGGTAATGATTATATAAATATATTACCTTTATGTTGGTAGTTCATCTGTCAGTTTATTACCTTTGTATTGGTAGTAATTGTATTGCGTGTTTTTTCTCTGTGATCAGTACTTCCGGTTACACATATTTCCGAGTGTGCAATATGAATGATTTAAGAAGATACAAACCATGCTGAAATCATGCACCCACCATTCAGCCCTCCTCGTATATTCATCTCCTATGCTGCAGCGATGGAGAAGACTTTGCCAAAGACCTGCGCCGCCGCCTGACCGAAAAGTATGGCTTTGCTGTGTGGTAGTACATGATCGAGATTGAAGTGGGCGAAGCCTGGTGGCAGCAGATCGTTGCCGCGCTCACAAGCGAACACGTTGAACACATGGTGCTGGTGATGACACCTGCTGCAATGGACTCATATATAGTGCGCAGGGAATGGCGGATCGCGAGGCAGGAAGGTGTCTGTGTGCTACCTGTGATCGCCTCACCTGATCTTGACTTCCAGAGCCTGCCCCACGGTATGAGTGCTGTGCATTTTACAAACCTTGATATTGATGAAGATTGGACACGGTTCATCCGTACCCTCGAAGGTCACACCGACCGGGTCGATGCGGTTGCTGTTACGCCAAATGGAAAACACGCAATCTCAGGATCAAGTGATAAGACTCTCAGGGTGTGGGATATCAAGTCTCCACCTGCTCCTCATCCACACTGCTGATGGCGATTTCATACCCCACCCTGGCCCGCTCTTCGAACACCGACACCCCAGGCACAGGCACAGCCACAACCAACCGCCCCCATCTGCACGCTCTCCACACATTCCGCATGCTTGCGGCAGTATGGCACCCTCATTCGGTGATGCTCTTCACCATGCTCATGCTCAAATTTTGAAATCAATACAAATCTTTAAAGTCCATGAAATTCTATTTATTCTTATGGGCGCAATCGCAAATCTGGATGAATTAAAATTAATATTAAAAAAAGAGTTGAGGCAGGAGATTCTGACAGAGGTACTTGATATAATCAGGGATGAATTTTATCCACCTGAAGAAAAAATCCGCAAAGAATTTATAAAAAAGGTTGAGGCAGCCGAACGCAGGGTTAAAGAAGGTAAATTTACGCAATATACCCCTGAAGAGTTTGAAAAAAGTTTTCTTTGACCATGCCATATAACATCCAGTTTGAGAATGTTCTGGAGACAATTCTTCAAAAGATAAAAAAGAAGGATTATATTCTTTATCAGAGAATAATTCACAAAATACTCGAGATTAGTATAAATCCTGAATTGGGGAAGCCACTCCGAAACGTGCTAAAAGGGAAACGAAGAGTTCATGTTGGTTCGTTTGTGCTTGTTTATATTAATTATTATACCCCACAGCTCTGCTGCGGTTGGGTGTGCCAGCGCAACGTTTGACTCGATTGATAAGAAAAACGAAACAGTAATTTTCATTAATTTTGAACATCACGATAAAGTATATCGATAATGTGCACTTGATCTTAATCACTATACCCTGCAGCTCTGCTGCGGTTGGGTATTCCGTCGCAATGTTTGACTCCGTACCCAAATTTTAGCGTCACTGTTGTGGTTTTGGTTCAGATATTTTTAAATTATGCACAAAACACCCATAGAATGCAGTCACGGCCAATCCCATTCGAGATGTAACGAGACCTGTATGGTGCATTCCATTAGTCATCGGTTAAGGAGTTTGACTGATTCGATATGCATCGTTTTCCAAATAACCAATGATTTTTTATAATTAACCAATTTAGTTTAAATATAACACAGATGACACTGATTAGACGGATTTATTTTCGTATCTGTGTGCATCCGTACAATCCGTGTTCTATCACAATATTACTCATAACCGATGACACATGTAGTGCATTTAACACCCACCCACAATCACATTCACAGCCTCAAACACGTCCAGGCCGGCACCCACACCTAAAGAACAACAGCCGTTTTTTCAAGAACAGGATGGAGCACACCATTAGAAGCCACAATATTTACCCTGTTGGTAACGTTCAGTTCACCACTGGGCGCCTGCCCATGCCCGTCGGTCACGATACCCCCTGCCTCCTTGACAATAAGTATCCCGGCCGCCACATCCATGATCCTTAATCTGCTGCGAAGGTCTATAAATGCATCCAGCCTGCCTGATGCTACAAAGCTTAACTCAAGGGCGGCACTTCCAAAAGAGCGAAGACGCCGTACATGCCTGCCCAGGCGCTTGAATACATCACTTTTATCCTTGTATCCATAAGATGCCACAGTAAACTCATCAAGTTTAGCAGCTTGGGAAACATGTATCTTATTGTTATTGTAAAAAGCACCCTTGTTCTTAGCGGCAGTAAAATCCGTACCATTAGCCAGGTTATATACTTCAGCATACCTGATATCTGTCAGGTTGGCATCACCTATGGCTATAGAAACTGAATAGAATGGAACATCACGGGTTGCATTATATGTACCATCCAGCGGGTCAAGCACCACAGTGAACTCGGGAGCATCCCCGAAAGTGAGATGACCCTTTTCTTCAGTAACGATCTTCATATCAATGCCCGAGGATGCCAGTATCTCCAGTGCTGCATCCTCGGCCACTATATCGATAAACTTGGAAGGCGTACCGTCAGCTCCCATTCCCACCACTTCACCGCCTTTTTGGGTGCCTACAAGGTCTTTTATTGAATCGGCTACTGCCAGTGAAACATCATTACACAATGTTGCTATTTCATCCAAATTATAACCTCCCGGTCAGATATTGTATTTACATCCGGCAATAAACCGCTGCTTTGGCTGGTTCAGGTCGGTAAGCAAGAACATATCACCGTTGCAAAATGAAACTTCCTCGCCTATAGAAAGTGATAACTTGCATGTATTGCCTGCCCGGGCTTCGCCCACATCCTGGCCGTCAATGATGATACCTGTTATTTTTACTGGTGTGGACTGGAGGTTAACATACATGTGCAGTGTACTACCTACGCCCAGTCCGGAACTGAACTTTGAGACATTGCATTCAAGTTCAATATCCTTTGCCGTCGTCTCGTCAGATGAGATAATATTGCCCCGGTCTACATCTTTTGCCTGCACACCCTTTAAGGAAAGTCCCACCCTGGAACCAGGACCTGCAGATTCCTTATCCACATCCTGCATCTGGATATTGCGTATCTCTATTACCTGGTTGATCGGGTAGATGGTCAGTTTATCGTGTTTATGCACAGTTCCCTGGATCACTCTTCCCAGTATGACCGAACCTATACCTTTGACGTTAAAGTAATGATCCACGACTACCCTTGGGGATTTGTCTGCCATTTTGAGGTTATGGACAGTAATCTCCCTGTCAAGCTCATTTATCGCTTCTTTTAATTGCTCCATCCCTTCAAAGGTTGTAGTAGATACAGGTATTATATCCCAGTCCCTGGCAGTCATACCCTGTAAGAATGAATGAATGTTATTTGCATTCTCTTCCAGTTCATATGGGTTCGACCTGTCAGACATGGTTTGGACGACTATGCCGTATTTCAGGCCCAGCTGGTCAACAGCTATAACACACTCCCCGGCTGCCGCATCCATTCCTGCAGGGGGGATACATAACAGTACTATCTCAGACATTCCAAGTGCTGTTGTAAGTGGTTTCGGGGAAGCGGGATAACCTGACGGGTCGATAATAGTAAGTATCTGGTCACCTTTGGCAAAGTCATACATAGTAATGTCTGAAGTATTGCCTTTCTTACCCAGCCTGGATGCCAGCGAACTCCTGCCTGATCCTTCTCCACCGATAACTGCTATTGATACCATGTCAATTCAATATAAGTGTTTTTTTCCCTGGGGCTGACCACCAGGTGCCAGCACCGTTAAATTCGCTTAAAGGTAATTACAGTTAAGAACCTAATATTTGATAGATAAGTTCGACAGAAGTTATCGATAGATGACTTCAATAGAAATCATCGATACTAATGTCTTAACACTCTGATCTTCAGATAATTATAATTTAACCACAGAGGATACAGAGAAACACAGAGCTTGTAACTGATTTTACCCTCTGTGCTCTCTGTGGTTTATTGCTTAGAACTTATTAAATTTTGCATTTTATTAGTCAATATTGTTTGGTTTTTAACTATAATATTATTGCCCTATTATTAGCCAGGCTTATTTTTTCAGTGTTGTGTTCTTCATGTGTGAATCAAGGAGATAATCAAAGTCAATAACATCTGTCCATCCTGTTTCCTGGAAGATGCTCATGAAAAATACACCGATGATCGTCCGGTTATCCGGGTTGGTAATATCGTCAATGACTTTTTTAATTTCATTTACATCAGTGTTCATCTTTGGGATTGCAAGCCCGCCAAGCAGGACCACCATATCAGCTGCCGGGTCGGCTGGCTCACCCAACTGCATGCCTTCGGGTGTGGATATGATGGATCTTGCTCTATCCACTGAAGTATTGGGTATGAAGACCAGTTTTTTTTCTGAACCACGGATCACAAAGGAGAGCAGTTCGGCAAAAGGAGTACAAAATCCTGGTGTACCAATGAATGTAATTCTGCCTGAATCTTTAGAAATATCCTTAAATATGTTAAGTAGACCGCCTATACCTTTTGAAACATTTATTTCTTTAATTTATACCACCCCTGGTATTGTTATTGTTGCAAGTTAATGGGCCTGACCGGATTTGAACCGGTGGCCGCCCGGTTATGAGCCGGGCGCTCTAACCTGACTAAGCTACAGGCCCCCCTATAAGCAAAGGACGCCGCCAACAGGGCTCGAACCTGTGACATCATGGTTAACAGCCATGCACTCTACCAACTGAGTTATGGCGGCATTCTGCAAATTGGTTTTTTGCGAAGCGTTCTAATGACACTCTTTGATTTAAAGGTTTTGTTTATCTGAGACCGTTACATTACATGTTGGTATGATTTTTCCTTTGCATACTTTACAAGTAATGACATGAAATATCTATTACAATTAGTGTGAAAAATCGCAAAGCTGCGCTTCATGAGTTGTGCGTTCATGCTTTGATCAGAATAGTTGCCAGTAGTACCAATAATGATAAATTGTATTCACCAACACGAATTGTAACGGTCTCGTTTATCTGAGGCATCTCACTTTATTCCCATTTTTTTCAGTGCTGCCATGCTTTTCTTGATATATTCGCCGTTCCTGTGTTCCAGCACTTTTATACCTCTGCTTTTCTTCAACACTTCTTGTAAGCTGGAAAAATCAATATTCCCGCCGCCTATCCACATATGTTCGTCCTTCTCACCGTGATTGTCATGCAAATGGAAATGCGCTATATCGTGTTTTATAAACTCATTGAGGGTTCCGGTGGTATTGGCATGACCTGTATCCAGTACAAGACCGGTTCCATCAAGATCGATATCCGGCTGCCTGAAAAGGAAGCACTCCCAGTTTGGCATATTCTCAATACATATCTGCACTCCGGTATCACCGGAAATGTCTGCAAACTCGCGAATGGAACGGTTAAGGGCCGCCCTTGCCGCAGGCAGATCATATGAATAGGAAAAGTAACCGGGATGGACGACCAGCATCTCAGCATCTATCCTGGTGCACATATCTACTGCCTGGCGTACCAGTTCCAGACTCGCCCGACGGATCGGCTCCCTGATACTGCTGATGTTCAGGTCAGTGGTGGGAGCATGGACCGAGTACTTAAGGTCATACGAAAGAGGTGTCTGAGCATGACGGAAAATGTCGTGCATACCCTCTGAGTATATCTCCGCGCACTTTGAGATGCTTTCAATATTTTCAAGTGCCGCAGACAGCGGCAGTTCGTGGAACGCATAGGAGGATATACCGATCATAGGTTGAACATCATTATGGAGGTGATTATAAGACTTTCGTATTTGCTATTTGTTGGGTGTTATACCTGAAATTCACTGTATGGTGGGGAAGGGATGCGTTTCTTACTGCTAATTTAGACAAAACGCCATATACTTTGCACATTTCCAGTCTTCAGCATGTTATTGGAATCTATGTTATCTATTTCGATTATAATTATAACCTAAATCACATATTATATTTAATAGCTCTACTTTTGTCTACTTCAACTACATCTGGTTGGGTAACCATCTTGATTGTGTACACTATGGTTTTTCAATCGACGCATCACGATAATGAAGTATCCTATCCGAGCGAGCAGGTTAAGATAGAACATAAAGGAGATTTGAAATGAAAATAAAGGAGGATTTGAAAGATGCAATTGTCATAGCAATTCTAGTTGCGATGGTTGGTATGACCACGATTGCATCTGCATCGGACTGGGAGCAGTTCCAGAAGAATGAGATTAATAGCGGCTACACGGCTGACAGCGCACCTGTCAGCGACCCGGAACTCACGTGGAGCAAACATACGAGCGGTACGGGAATGGGCGGCATTGATGTCACTCCGATCATTGTGGACGGAGCAGTATATATGCTTGACTACCAGGGAGTTCTCTGGTCTTTCGATGCAACAACAGGGACAGAGAACTGGCAATCATATCTTACCGAGGGACCCGGGACTTTCGAGCTTTCAACTCCCGCATATAATAATGGTATTATATATGCAGCCGTAAGCAGTGGCAGTGAAGGCCAGGGAACTGGAAGGGTCTGTGCAGTATACGCAAACAACGGAAGCATCCGCGAATGCAAATATTATGGATTAAAAAATTACCAGCTCAATACACCAATTACATATGCCGATGAAAAGATCTATCTCGGCAACAGTAAGTATGGAACAAAGGACAACAGTACGTACTACTGCATTGATGCATCGGATGTGACCAATGAGATATGGAGCAGGACTGCGCCTTATGTCACGGGCTATTACTGGGCAGGCGCTGCGATTGTCGGCGACTACATAATCTATGGAGATGACAATGGGAATCTAACGTGCCTGAATAAGGACACGGGAGTATTTGTTGATAGCCTTGATGTCACTGATGAGAAAATTAAGTCATCTATCGTGTTTAATGAGTTATACAATCGCATATACTTCACATCGAAGGGAGGATACGCATTTGCCCTCGGTTTTAATTCGCAGACCGGTCATTTTATTCCAGACGACCACTGGAATACCTCAATAGGCTACAGTACGTCTACGCCTGCTGTCTACGATGGGCGGTTATATGTCGGTTGTGGTTCTTTCGGTTCGACAGGCAAGGTCTACTGTCTGAGTGAATCTGATGGTTCGGTGGTCTGGTCTACGCCGAATCTCGGTGGTGTGCAGTCATCACCAGCCCTTTCGGTTGTGAACGGACGGAAGTTCATATACTTTACGATAAACGATTATAATGGCTCTGCCTATTGCTTAGAAGATACAGACAGCACATACACCACGCAATGGGTATGGAACCCACCAGAACCAGACAACCAGTACATCATGCAGGGTATGGCGATATCTGATGGATACGTATACTTTGGGACGGATTATGGCAGAGTCTATGCGCTAAAGGAAGGACAGGAACAGTTTGAGATGCCGATATACAAGAACAACAACGACCCAAAGAACCTGTTTTCGATACCGCTTAACTCAAGTAATACAACGCTTGCAGAGGTTATCGGTGACGATGTGGTGGACGGTGACACGGTATACAAATATGTGAACGGCGTTGGATACAAGTCTGCCTCATACTATGGTGGTACCTGGTGGGGTGCGAGCGATGTTGAGTCGATCGAACCTGAAGTAGGGTACGAGTATCGCAGAAGTGGTGATACATTTAACATCACTAATGTGGGGCAGCTTTTGTCAAGTGTGAATACAACGATATATGGAGAAGCATCCACGGGTGATCCTAAGAACCTCATTGGATACGCATCGCTTGAAGAGACGAGTCTTTCTTCAGCGTTCAATGGACATCCAGTTGATGGCGATACGGTATACAGATATGTAAATGGCATTGGATACAAGTCTACTTCATACTATGGTGGTACATGGTGGGGTGCGAGCGATGTTGAGCCGATCGAACCAGGTGTGGGCTATGAATACAGACGAGTTGGTGCAACATTCTACTGGAAATACAATCCATAACGGATCATGATGCATGTATAGCATGAAGTAAGAGATAGCCCCTTCTGGGGCTTATTTTTTAAAAATAAGAGGTATAAAAATGAATGACAAAATTTGGAGCCGAATAACAGGAGGCAAAACAAAATGAGAAAGGATATAGGAATAGCTGGGCTCATCGTTGTCGCGATGATGCTTGTAATGGTGCCAACTGCATCTGCAGGAGAAGCTTTTACATGGGTTGGCAATGCGACATACTCAACTAACGGCACATGGGTTCCGGATGGGTGGACGATAAAGATGGAGAACTTAAATGAAACTTATCCAACAGAACCATGGAGCCAGGTTACAGGACAATATGTGATGTGGACTGCGCACTGTGATGGTGAAACTGGGCTGAGTGATGATACATGGATTTATGTGAACTTGACAAGTCCGGATGGAAGATGGTTTGGTGAGTTTAGTGATCGTCTTGGTGATATGGACACATGGTCTGGTAAGTACATACATGACGTCGTTCTTTATGAACAGGTACCACCAGCCGAGACCTTCACTAAGAACCTCGTTGCAAGCTGGAACCTTGTATCGCTGCCACTGACGCCGGAGGACAACAGTGTTTCTGCGGTGCTCGGCTCGATTGCAGGAAACTATGACGCTGTGAAGAGCTACAATACAGCTACTGACCAGTTTGAGGATGCGAGCACAATGGATCCGGGAATCGGATACTTTGTGCATGTCACGACTGTCGGCACTTGGGAATATAAGGGAACCGCTTACGAATCGATGAACGCTGATCTCTCAGAAGGTTTGAACATGGTCGGTTGGACGAACATAAGTGAGGATATTCCGGATGCATTGAGTTCAATCGATGGTAACTACAGGTACATTGCAAGATGGGATGCAACATCGCAGAGCTACGAGGTGTATCTGCCTGGTGCACCGGCAGTATTCAATGACTTTACAACGATGGAAGGAGGAGAAGGCTACTTCATTGCGGCAACATCGAGTTGTACGCTTGCATATCCATCTCCATAAGAGACTGTGAGGTGAAGATAAATGAATATAAGAATAATCGAAGTATTGCTTGCAGCAATGATATGCATAACAATGTTAGCGCCCGCAATGGCACAGCCATTACCGTTTGTGATCACCGGGCATGTATCAGACTCAGACGGGAACCCGTGCAACGGCACATGGGTTCAGATAACAAATACGAACACAAGCGCAAGCTGGGATGCCGAAAACGATTCGGCATCGAACTACTATAAGCTCGTGCTCGACAGTGACACCATGAGTGCTGGCAACGTACTGCTGTTCGAAACATCAAGTTGTTCAGAGACAAAGATGGTGGAGCATACTGTAACACAATCCGAACTGGAAGATGGAGGTATAAATGGTTTCGACATCGTGTTAGATGCGCAACAAGAGATCATCTGGCAAGGCGATGTAACATTGATCAATGGAACCACGTTTGATGTAAAGGCCAACAGCAGTGTCAGTTACGTCATTAATCGAACTACGGCTCTTGGTGCACTTGATGCAGCTGCCGAAGATGGCATTTTTAATTACACAGTGAACGATGATTGGTATGCAAGTTGGGATTCTCTGTTTGTTGATTCTATTGCAGACATAGCAAGCGAAGGCTATAATGGTTGGATGTACTGGGTGAACTATCCGGAAGATCCGATGCCTGGGATTGGTGCAGACCAATTCGTGCTTGAGGATGGAGATGTTGTTACATGGTACTGGAGCAGCAGTATGGATATGACACCAGCAAATTCAACAATGCTTGTGGAGATCAATGTTGCTATAGAAGAGCCACAAGAGATCATCTGGCAAGGCGATGTAACATTGATCAATGGAACCACGTTTGATGTAACGGCCAACAGCAGTGTCAGTTACGTCATTAATCGAACTACGGCTCTTGGTGCACTTGATGCAGCTGCCGAAGATGGCATTTTTAACTACACAGTGAACGATGATTGGTATGCAAGTTGGGATTCTCTGTTTGTTGATTCTATTGCAGACATAGCAAGCGAAGGCTATAATGGTTGGATGTACTGGGT